>JBFWSD010000339.1:0-6873 GCA_050248575.1 Gemmataceae bacterium | reverse complement strand
CAGACCTTGATGACCCAGGAGTGTTCTTTCAGGCCGGGCCAGCTCAGGGGCTTGCTGGTCCGAGTCTCGCCGGCGCGCAGCAATTCGCAGCTGAAGCAATCGCGCAATGAAATCTTGCCAGTATCCTCCGAGCGTCGCGCGGCGGGCACAGCCCGTTCCCAGATCAGGCCTTCGAGAAGGACGTCGGCATCGTGCGCCGTGAGGGAAAGAACCAGGCGGCCCGCCTTGTCGCGCTGCTGTTTCACTTCCAGGCGCGCCGTCGCTGCGGGCACGCGCACCAGGCTCACTTGCAGCTGAGCCGACTCTTCGGCCTCGATCTCGATTCGGGCTGCACTCTGCGAGGGTGAATGGAGGAGCAGGTAAGCTGCAGACGTGCCGTTCACCTCGATGTCGCGGCGATCCCGGGCAAGGTTCATGGTCGCGAAGCGCGGCCCGCACAGTCGCCGATCGCCTAGCTCTCCGCAGCAGAGGCTATCGTCCAGCACCAGGGACGTGGTCCAGCCCCGGAACAGCGTGGCAAAGTCTTCGTCCAGCGCGGCTTCGAGGTTGGCGATTCCCGACAGGCTCGAGCGCGCCAGCTTGTTCAGCAGGTCCGGGCCCGCGCGGCGCTGGCACCAGTGCAGGAACAGGAAAGTGGCCCCGCGATTGCCATGACTGCGCCACAGGCCGCTGTGATAGTAGTCGGGCACCACCAGCTGATAGCGGGCCGGGTCGTTCAGGAAAGCACTCACGCGGTAGTCGAGGTTCGACCAGCCGTAGCCGTGCCGGGCTTCCACGACGTGCGCGAGGGCCTCGTTGAGCCAGCCCTCTTCCTCGCGCGGCGTTTCCTCGGGCAGATAACCGCCGAAGACATGTTCCGTGAAGACGATGGCGTGCGTGTATTCGTGGGCCAGCAAGGTGCGCAGGTGCGGCCCGGTTTCGAGGCTGGCATTCAGGAACATCATGTCGCAGCGGTTGCCGAGCGGTGCGGGCAGGTCGCGGTAGAAATCGCTGCCCCGCACGAAGCCGCCGATGGCCACCGTGCCGTCGCACAGGCGATCGAGCCAGCCGCTGAAGAGAATCGTGAAGCGGCCGTCGCGGTCGACGTCGAGAGCCTGGCCCAGCTCGCGCGAACTCGGGTAGACGTCCTGATCAAAGGTGCGGACCACGTCGTCGACCGCAGCCTGCAGCCGAGCCGAGTACGCCACGTCCTTGTCGACATAGACCTGGCAATGTTCGCCGTGCCCTTTGAGGTCGGCCCGCACGGCCACATAGCTGTCCGGATCGTCGAACTCGGTGCGTTTGACGAACAGGTGGAAGGTGCGTTGTGCGGCGGGAGCCCGCTTGGCCGCCACGGGCTGTTCCAGATCGTGGCGCTGGCGGGCTCGCTGCAACCGTTCGATCTGCCGGCGGCGCAGGTTTTTTGAAACGTGTCCAGCGGACGCGCTCGACTCGACCAGGGTGGGAACCTCGGCGCATGCTTCCGTTGTTACCCGGACGCGATGCGGGCCGGCATCGGTCGACAGGCTGCCCAAGATCAGATAGTACTTGTCCCCTGGCTGCGCGGTGGGGAGGACGACCTCGGCGTGCCCCTTCTTGACGGCCACCGGCACGATCGGCCCGGGCGGCAACTGGCCCCGGGCAGTGCCGTTCGCGAGCGCGAGCAGCAGCACCAGCGCTGTACGGATTCTCTGCGCACCAGTTCGCATGCAGGAACTTCTGGGTCTGGCGTGGCTGCGGCGGGCTGCGGGTCAGACCGCCGCACTTGAATCTTTCTGCGGGATTCTCCAGTCGCCTCATCCACGAGGCCACTCCCACCCTTCCATTCGGAGTTGTCGGGGCAGAGACTTGAGGAATTGGCGTTTCCCCCGCGGGATCGATGCGGGCCTCTTTCCTCAGCTGGCCAGATTTGCTATGAATATCTTTTTGATTGAAGAACGCTCTCGGAAAGGCAGCGATCATGGGCGCGCGTCGCATTCGCCGCGAACAGCGGCAAGTGGATATGAAGGAATCGCGGTATCGGAATGGCAACCGCAAGCGGAATGAGCGCGACCGTCGCGATGTGCGCATGAAAGAACTCATCAGGAAGGGCAAGCTCCCCTACACGCCTCCCATCCTCAGCTGGCTCAGCGCCAAGTTGAACAAGCCGGGCCGACTCATCACCCAGCAAGAAGTGGACGCGCTGGCCAAGAGCTGACTCAGTGCGGTAAGTGCTGTTCACACCAGGCGATATGGCGAGGAAAGATCGGCAATCTGCCCCACAGCTTGTGCCAGCCCCAGCCCTCTTCAATTGCGGGGCGGATGCAGAAGGTGCAACGCCGGGCCGTCCCGTCAGCTAGCAAGACGATGCGCTCCTGCCGTTCTCGCCCATGGCGCTCGATTCGATCCGCCCCAATTCCGCGCAAGTGCAATTCCCCTTCGATGATACGGATCGCCTCGGGCTCCATGCCGGGGCGATAGACGGTGATCCTGTCGAGCAGGTCCTCGGTGGAGGCTGCGCGAGCATTCCTGCGGATTCGATCAGCGTCGAAGGGGATCATGGGTCCGAAGTTCCTGTCGTGAGCTTTTTCCTTGCATCAGCCCCTGTCTTGGCTTACGTTGAATGGAAGTTGCAAATGGCCAGTGGAAATTCGGCAGGGGCAACGTGGCCAGGAGGGGCCTCATTTTTTCTCGAAATGGGAACTCCCCATTTGCCCGCCACGTCTAAACGTACTAGAGTCTGCACGTAGCGAGTTCAAGGCCTCGATTTCAAGTCGAGGCACTACCCTACAAATCATCGTTTTTGGGCCTGAAGGGGGAACTATGATGGCCAATCTCAGCGTTCGCTACTCACGAATCGGGCTAACGCTGGCCCTGGTAGGTGCGGTGTTGCTGGTCAACTCTGGCCTGCGTGCCCAGGAAGTGGGCTCGGTGGTCACCATTCCGCAGGTGGCCAAGACCAACGAGTTGCTGGCGAAGTCGTGGAAAGACAACGACATCACTCCGTCGGATCGTTGCTCGGACTACGAGTTCATCCGTCGTGTCACGCTCGACATCATCGGCCGTATTCCGACGCCGGCCGAGATCGACAAGTTCATGAAGGACGCCCCGCAGAGCCGGCGTGGCAACCTGATCGACCGCCTCCTCGACAGCGAGGAATACGTCGATAACTGGGCCACCCTGTGGACCACCTGGCTGCTCACCCGCAGCGCGCAGGGCCTCTATCGCGACCAGATGCAGGTCTGGCTCGCCGAGCAGCTCTCCCAGGTCGAGCTGACCGAAGACGGCACCATCCAGAAGAAGAAGCAGCTGACCGGCTGGGATGAGACCGTCTACAAGCTCCTCACCGCCACGGGCTCGAATAACGAGAACGGTGCGGTCAACTACATCCTCCAGCACCTTGGCGAGCCGACCCCGGCCCCGAAGGTCAACGAGGAAGGCCGCTTCAATTTCGTACCGATCACGGCCCGTACCACTCGTCTCTTCCTCGGCCTCCAGGTTCAGTGCACCCAGTGCCACGACCACCCGTTCAACCCCGAGTGGAAGCAGTACCACTTCTGGGGCATGAACACCTTCTTCCGCCAGGTCGATCGGACGGGCAACATCAACATGCGGAACAACAACCGCATGAACCAGGCGCCGATCCTCGGGCTGACCGACAACACCTCGCTCAACCCGAAGAACATGATCCTGTTCGAAAACCGTAAGGCCGTCGTGCTGGCCCAGCGGGCCAAGTTCCTGCGTGGCCAGAAGTACGATGCCAGCAGCGGCAAGACCCGCCGTGAAATGCTGGCCGAGCTGATCACCAAGGATCCCTACTTCGCCAAGGCCTACGTCAACCGTATGTGGGCGCACTTCTTCGGCCGCGGCATGACCGCCAACGGCAAGGACATTGACGATTTCGGCGAGCACAACGAAGTGCTTCACCCCGAGTTGCTCGAGTACCTCGCCGCGGAGTTCCGCAAGGACAACCACGACCCGCGCGATCTGGTACGCTGGATCTGCAATAGCGACGCCTACAGCCTGTCGAGCACGGCCAACGAGACCAACGACAAGCTGGATGCGGAACCGTTCTTCAGCCGCATGTTGCTGAAGTCGATGAGCCCCGAGCAGCTCTTCGAGTCGCTCTGGGTGTCGACCTATGCCTTCAACAAGCCGATCGACGCCGCCGACAATGCCCGCAAGGATCTGCGCGATCGCTGGATGGGCCAGATGGTCACCAGCTTCGGCGACGACGAGGGCAACGAATCCACCTTCAACGGGACCGTTATCCAGGCCCTCATGCTCATGAATGGCAACGACATCAACGGCGCCATCAATTCCAAGGATGGCCCGGTTGATCACGCCATGAAGAAGGGCAGCATGAATGCCGTCATGGACGAACTGTTCCTGATCACCCTTGCCCGCAAGCCAACCGACGCCGAACGCCGTCAGATCATGGACGACGTGAAGCCGGTTCTCATCCGTGGCAAGCCGCTCGATCGGGCCTACTGGGAAAAGGTCTCGCAAGACCTCTTCTGGGCCCTCCTCAACAGCAGTGAGTTCATCCTGAACCACTAAGCCGTTGACTGACAATCGAAGAGCCCGGCACACAGGTGTGCCGGGCTCTTTTTGTTTGCTCCCCTGCCGCCATCACCAACACCAAATCTTCGCAACTTCTTCAACGTTTCGGCGTTTCCACTGGACGCGTGGGGCTTATCCTGGAGTGGTGCCGGCAGCTGGACAACACTTCATTGAAGCAGCATTCGGGAGAGCCCATGCACGAGCACCCCATGACCAGCCTGGTCCATGAGATCTGGCGAATGGCCGCACAGGAGGCCCGGGAACTGCATCACGATCACGTCGGCACCGAGCATCTCCTTCTGTCGCTTGTCAGCCAGGCGCACGGCGTGACGGGCGAGGTGCTCCGCAACCTTGGCGTCAATCGTGACACGGTCAAGGAGCAGATCGGCCATCTCGTCGATCCGGGCTACGCGGGCAATGCCGGCTGGCACATCAAGCGCTCTGCCCTCTTGGGGGGCGTCTTCAAGCACGCCTGGCATGAATGTCAGGCCGATCACCACGCGCATATCCGCACTCGCGATCTCCTGCTCGGCATGCTTCACGAAGACAATGGCACGGGCACACAGATCCTCTACAACCTGGGAGTGAGCTTGCCGCGCGTGCGCGGCGAGATCAACAAGGTCATAGCCGGACACAAGTCGCAGAGCCCTACCGGCGAGCCGGCCGAGTGCGTGGATGTGAATCAATCCGGCGAATGGTGAGCCGAGAGGCTTCCACACACCGGACAGCCCGCAGTGCGGCTGACTTTCACGGTGCGAAAAGTCATGTCGCGCAGGTTGCAGGTGAGCAGCTTGCCCAGCAGCGGTGTGCCGAAGCCGGCCAGCACCTTGATGGCTTCCATGGCGGCAAGCGATGCAATCATGCCCGAAACGGCCCCGAAGACGGGGAACTCGCGTTTCCAGGCGGGCGGTGTTTCGGGATAGAGGCAAGCCAGGCAAGGAGTCTGGCCCGGCACGATCGTGGTCAGCTGAGCATCGAGGTCGAACATGGCGGCTTCGACGATTGGTTTGCGCTGGCGGACGGCCTCGCGGTTCATGAGAAAGCGTTCGGCGAAGAGCGGGGCACAATCCATGACGATGTCCGCCCGGGCCACCAGGGCGGCGGCGTTGCTTTCCGAGAGGTTCTCGGGGATGGCCTCGATTTCGAGGCGCGGGTTGAGGTCGCGCAATCGGCCAGCGGCCTGCTCCGCACGGGGCCGCCCGAGGCCCGCGTGGGTCATCAAGAGCTGGCGATTGAGGTCGCTGTGTTTCGCGTTACCCGCATGGGCCAGGATGAGCTTACCGATGCCGGCGGCGGCCAGGTAATAGGCGACCGTGCCACCCACGCCGCCGCAGCGTGAGACGAGGGCCGTGGCCCGCTTGAGGGCACGTTGCCCCGGTTCGCCGAAATCCTCCACCCACATTTGCCACTCGTAGGTGGCGCGTTCCTCGTCGGTGAGTGGAGGCAGTTCGGCCATCGTTCGATCACACGATGTCTATTTCCCTGATGAGCTTTTCGATCTGTTTGATCTTGGAGCCAATGAAGAGGACGTTGGGCATGTCGATCTCTTCGTGGGTCTGGGATTTCTGGATAATGAGGTCGCCGGAGCCAAGGCCGATGATCCAGTGGCGGAACAGGTCGTCCTGGCGTTTGTGGAACGTCATGCCGGTGGTGTCGTAGACCTTTTCGCCGGCGCCGACTGCCTGGCAGGTCTTGATCTGGCGAGGCTGCACCACCACATAGGTGCGATGGTCGAAGAAGAAGACGGTGACGGCCCAGACGATGAAGAGGACAAGCGAGATGAACAGGTAGCCGCCCGCGTTGATGTAAATTTGCAGGAGGCCGACATATTCGAGCATCTGCCCCCAGACGCCGGCGAGGGCCAGGATCACGGTTAGCAAGACAACGAAGAGGATCACAATGAGCGACCACAACCCGCGCAAGGGGATGTTGGTGACGAGGATGATGATGATCAGCAGGATGACAAAGACAACCCCGAGGTTCTTGTTGCGGGCAATATGGAGGCCGGAGTAGGAGATCTCCTTGTCCGCCATCAGTACCTTGTTGCCGTCGAGCTTGACGGGGTTGCCCGCCTCGTCATCGGCGTAGTATTCCTTGCCGTCCTTGATGGTGGCGACATGGATCTTGGAGCCGGTGGCAATGGCGAGTCGGCCGCCGTCGAGCATGGTGATGACAAACATCACAAGCCCCACCGCCCAGACGGGCCACCAGTAAAAGATGGCCGAGTGGCTGTAGATGGTGATCTCGCGATTGGCGTCCTTG
Source organism: Gemmataceae bacterium (assembly GCA_050248575.1). Taxonomy (GTDB): domain Bacteria; phylum Planctomycetota; class Planctomycetia; order Gemmatales; family Gemmataceae; genus JBFWSD01. Next base: position 90 of record JBFWSD010000339.1, on the reverse strand, counting down.
AGATCGATGGGGAGGGACTCGCTGGCCATGTGGTTGCCCCGGTGCCAAGGATGAAAGGTGGACGAGCCCGGGGACGACCGGGCCACGCCT
>JBFWSD010000338.1:0-6881 GCA_050248575.1 Gemmataceae bacterium | reverse complement strand
CTGAGTGCTTTGCAGGAACGCAGGCACCTGCTGAAGGCGTTCGACTCCATGCGCCGCGACATCGATCAGACCGGGCAGCTCACTGCCCTCGACGAAGTCCACGCCAAGGCCTTCGCCATGATCACCTCGGACGAGGTGCGGGATGCCTTCGACATCAGCCGCGAGCCGAAATCGGTGCGGCAGCTGTATGGCGAGGACGTGAAGTTCAAGTTCGACTACCAGCACGGGCACACCTGGTACAACTCCAAGTTCTTGCTGGCGCGGCGGCTGGTCGAGGCGGGCGTGCCCGTCGTCACGCTTGGGGTCGGCGGCTGGGACCATCACGGCATGCTCACGCCGACGGCGCCCAAGGGCTCGCTGTTCGACAGGATGCGCGAGCAGTTGCCCGTCTACGACCATTCGATTCACGCGCTGGTGACCGATCTGCATCAGCGCGGGCTGGACAAGGACGTGGCCGTGGTCGTCTGGGGTGAATTTGGCCGGACACCGACGATCAACCGGGCGGGCGGCCGCGATCATTGGCCCCGCGCGGGATTTGCCCTCTTCTTCGGAGGCGGTTTCCGCACCGGGCAGGTGATTGGGCGGACCGCCGAGCATGGGCAGCGTCCGCTCGGCAAGATCTACACGCCGCAGAACGTGCTGGCCACGCTCTATCACCACCTCGGCATCGACCCGGACAACACCACGTACACCGATCCGTCCGGACGGCCCGTGCACTTGCTCGAGGACTCGCAGCGGATTCGTGAACTCGCGTGAAATGCTAGCGCCCGGGCAGATCGCGATAGTCGTCGGGATAGACGACGTCGACCGGGCTGGGGGCAAAAGTGTGCAGCGACACGTCCTCGGGTTCCGGGCGGGCTTCGCGATGTAGCTGCTCGACCGCCTCTTCCACCTCGGCCTGGGCCGAGCCATGGATGCGGCGGATCAGTTCCTGGTCGAGCAGCCCGACTGCTTGCAGGCGGTGTTCGAAGCGGCGAAGGCAATCGATCTCATCCCTGGCGCGCTGGCAGCCCGACGAGGACGAGTGCCCGTAGAGACGGGAGACGGTTGCCTCGATCATGTAGGGCCGCCGGCGGTGCCGGCAGTATTCCAGCCCGCGCTGGACCGCGTGCCAGCTGGCCACGGGATCGTTGCCGTCGACTACTTCGCCGGGAATGTTGAAGGCGCGGCCGCGCTCGATCACGTGCTGCTCGCCATGCTGCGTGCTGGCCGGCGTCGAGATGCCCCAGCCGTTGTTCATGACGATGAACAGGACCGGCACTTCATTGCCGGGCCGCGTGCTCCAGATCAGCCCGGAGGCAAAATCTCCTTCGGCGGTGCCCGCTTCGCCGCCAATGGCGATGGTGACCGCATCGTTGCCCCGCCGCTTCTGCACGAGGGCCGTACCCGGGGCCATGGCAAACTGGTTGCCGATCACCGAACTGACCGGCAGGACATTCAGGGAGCGGTAGGCGTAGTGGCCGGGGAAGCAGCGGCCCATCGAATGCGGGTCGGTGCGGGTCATGGCCATCTGCCGCAGCCCGTCGATCAAGGGCATGCCCATGGCGACAAGCGTGGCGCTGTTGCGATAGTGCAGGTAGAGGTAATCGAAATCGGGGCCCTGGCCTTTCTTGACCTGGAGACCGAGGCAGGCATTGAAGGCTTCCTCGCCCGGGCCGCCGATCCAGAAATAGCCCTCGCCCGACTTGCTCATCTTGATCATCCGCTCTTCCATGAGGCGGGAGCGGACCATGACGCGGTGGAGCTCGAGGCACAGGGAAGCGGGCAGGGATTCCACTCCGCTCCACAGCTCGACGCTGGGGGGCGCCTGCGGGATCGGCAGACCGTGCACGCGCACCATGTCGGTCCTCCGCAGAGGTGAGCGAAGATTCGCGAGGAGAGGATCGAACCGGGTGTCCCTGGCTCGCAAGCGCGAGCATGCTTCCTACCTTTGAACCCCTTGTCTCGACACACCCGCGCTTGCGAGCGAGAGACACCCCGTTGTTTCGAGAGCTGCCGGCTTGAACCCGACATCTGAGCTAATGGTACACGCCGGAGCGGATTTGCAAAGCATTGATTGGCTTGACAAGATTGTTGTATAAGTGTCATTTTGATCGAGAAAATGGCGGATGCGGCCCCCGGGCCGCAAGCGCGGCGGGCACCGCCAGCAAGCCGCTTTCCTGCGTCGCCTGGCTGGCCCAAAAAGTTCGAACGTCGAAAATCCAAAATCTAGAATTTCCCTGTCGATCCGGGCCAGCGTCGTTCGACTTCCTGGCAGGAGGTGAAAAAGATGAAGTACATGTTGCTGATCTACATGAAGGAAGACGCGATGACGGAAGCGGAGCGCGGCTCTTGCTACGTGGAATCCACGCAGCTGGCCCAGGAATTGCACGCCAATGGTCAGTTCCTGGCCGCCAATCCGCTGCATCCGGTAAGCACGGCGACCAGTGTGCAGATCCGCGCGGGCAACCGCCTGGTGACCGATGGCCCGTTCGCGGAAACGCGCGAGGCCCTGGGGGGCTACTTCCTCGTCGAGGCCGAGAATATCGACGCGGCCATCGATATTGCCAGCCGTATTCCCGGCGCGCGCAAGGGCACCGTGGAGATCCGGCCGGTGCTGGAAATCAGCGGGCTGCCCGGCAGCGCGAAGAAATGATGAGACTCGTGGACGGGCGCTGACCCGCGTGCAGCGCCGCCATAGACCGTCAACATCGGGGGCAGACGTCCGGCGTGCGGGAATTGGCCCCGCTCGTACGTGGTGCGTCGCGCTTGTGGACCGTTGACCCATCGCTGGGGGCCAAGGAGAACACGTCATGAAGTTCGTCAACCGGATCGCCATTCTGTCGGTGGTGCTCGGGCTCGCGTCGGGCCTGGCCCGCGCCCAGAGCCCGGAAGAGATCGCCAAGGCATTCGCCGAAGCGTCGCAGCCCGGGCCGGAACATTCCAAGCTCGAGCCGCTGGTTGGCTCGTGGACCTACACCTGCAAGATGTGGATGGCACCCGACAAGCCGCCCATGGAGTGCAAGGGCACCATCGACCGCAAATGGATCCTCGGCAATCGCTTCGTCGAAGAAACCGTCAAGGGGACCGGCTTCGACGGCAAGCCCGGCTTCGAAGGGGTCGGCATCATCGGCTACGACAAGAACCAGAAACAGTACACCTCGAACTGGATCTGCACGATGTGCACGGGCACCTGCACGGGCGTCGGCAAACTCGAAGACGGCGTCTTCACCTTCAAGACCGAGGCGTTCTGCCCCATGCAGAAGAAGGTCGTGCAGGGCCGCGAAGTGCTCCGTTTCGAGTCCAAGGACCGCACCGTCGCCGAATCGTACATGACCATTGACGGCAAGGAAGTCAAGGTCATGGAGATCACGGCCGTCCGCAAGAAGTAAGCTGCGTCACTGCTCTGGAATTGGCGAGCCGGCAGCGTGAGCTGCCGGAGGAAACCGTCAGCACCTGTCCGCAACCTCCGGGGGCGCACGCCCCCGGCTCGCCGGCACAACACCTGGTGTTCTCATGAAGTACATGCTGCTCTGCTACGACGATGAAAAGGCCTGGCAGGAACTGGGCGAGGCGGCCCACAAGGCCGCCATCGCGGAAGCGGTTGCACTCACGCACGAGCTCAACGACAAGGGGCAATATCTGCTGGCCTCGCCGTTGCAGCCCGTCGCCACTGCGACCAGCGTGCGCCTACGCGAGGGCAAGCCGCTGGTCACCGACGGCCCGTTCGCCGAGACGCGCGAGCAGCTGGGCGGCTTCTACCTGATCGAGGCGGACAGCATCGACGACGTGATTGCCATAGCCCGGCGGCATCCGGGCGCCCGGCTGGGGACGGTCGAGATCCGCCCGCTCTACGAGCTGACCGATCTGCCGCCCCCTGGCTTCGGTCGCCGCTCCTGAGCCTGCTTCCATATGCTGATCGTTGAATAACACTTCGTGCGGGTTCTTGGGAGGAACAATCATGATGTGGGCAGTGGTGATCCTGGCGGGGATCGTGGGGGGATTGTTCGTGGTGGTGGCGTTGCAGCCGGGCGATTTCAAGATTGCCCGCGGGGCGACCATCAAGGCGGCCCCGGCCGACGTCTTTCCGCACATCAACAACTTCCACAACTGGGACGCCTGGTCTCCATGGGCCAAGCTCGACCCCGACATGAAGACCACCTTCGAAGGCCCCGAGGCGGGCACCGGCGCGAAATATAGCTGGAACGGCAACAACAAGGTCGGCGCGGGCAAGATGGCCATCCTCGAGAGCCGCGAACCCCGGCTCATCGTCATCCAGCTCGACTTTCTCCGCCCCATGCAGGCCACCAACACCACCGAGTTCCTGTTCGAGCCCGAGTCGGGCGGCACCCATGTCCACTGGGAAATGACCGGCACCAACAACTTCATGGGCAAGGCGTTTTCCATGGTCATGAACATGGACAAGCTGGTGGGCAACGACTTCGAGAAAGGGCTCGCCCAGCTCAAGGCCGTCGTCGAAATGAAATCCGCCTGAGGAACAGGAACCATGGAACCAGTATCGAAGAAAGCGCTCTGGACGGGCTGGATCCTCAGCATTCTGCCCGCCGGGCTCTTGTTGTTCAGCGGCGTCATGAAATTCATCCAGCCCGAGGGAATGGACAAGGAACTGGCACGCATGGGCTGGGACATCGAGCAAATGGCGATGCTTGGCAGCGTCGAGCTGGCCTGCACGGTCCTGTACCTGTTCCCGCAGACCGCGGTGCTGGGCGCGATCTTGTTGACGGGCTACATGGGGGGCGCGATTGCCACGCACGTGCGCATTGGCGACCCGATCTTCATGCATATTGGCATCGGCGTGGCGATCTGGCTGGGCGTGTATTTGCGCGAGCCGCGTCTGCGGGCAATCTTGCCCTGGCGGTGATCGGTATTCGACAAGCTGCGTTGGGCCGCCAAGAGATCACCCAGAGCAATTCGGGAGATGCAAAGATGTACGTGGATGGCTTTGTGCTGGTGGTGCCGACGAAGAACCTGCCCGCTTACCGCAAGATGGCGAAACTGGGGGGCAAGGTCTGGCGCGAACACGGCGCCCTCGAGTATCGCGAGTGCGTCGGCGACCATCTCGACATCGAGGGGATGGCCCATTCGTTCCCGGCCCTGTGCAAGCTGAAGCCGGGCGAGTCGGTCGTGTTCGCCTGGATCACGTACAAATCGCGTGCCCACCGCGATCGCGTCAACGCCAAGGTGATGAAAGATCCACGACTGCATATGCCGCCCGACGGGATGCCCTTCGATTTCAAGCGCATGGTCTACGGCGGCTTCAAGGTCCTGGTGGATGCCTGATGGACACCGGATTTCGAGTTTTGGTTCTGCGCGAATTCGCACGCGGATGGACGCGGACTGCGTGCGCGAATGCGCGCGGATTCGTGGAACGTCGGTAAACGTGACTATCCGCCCCGACCGATCCGCGAGAAAGTCCGCGTTCATCCGCGGGCGCTTTTTGATGGAAGACCTGGTTGCGGCTTCGCCGCACTGCCTTCACCCGCGGGCGCAATGGGATTGAAACCTCTGCTGGCCAAGGGAACATGTTGAACAAGGAGTGTCTGCGATGAGCAAGGTGAGAGTCCTGGTCGGTACGCGCAAGGGCGCTTTCCTGCTGACTTCGGACGGCAAGCGCGAGCAATGGGAAGTGAGCCAGCCCCTCTTCGCGGGCTGGCAGATCTATCACATGAAGGGCTCGCCCGCGGACCCGAACCGCATCTACGCCTCGCAGCAAACCGACTGGTTCGGGCAGATCATGCAACGTTCCAGCGACGGCGGCGCCACCTGGGAGACCGTCGACAACAAGTTCGTTTACGAGGGCACTCCGGGCACTCACCTCTTCTACGACGGCAAACCGCACCCGTGGGAGTTCAAACGCATCTGGCACCTGGAGCCCTCGCTCAGCGATCCGGACGTGGTTTACGCGGGGGCGGAAGATGCGGCCCTCTTCAAGAGCTCCGACGGCGGCACATCGTGGCAGGAACTGGCCGGGCTGCGCACGCATCCTTCCGGGCAGTACTGGCAGCCCGGCGCGGGGGGCATGTGTCTGCATACCATCCTGATCGACCCCAAGAACCCCGAGCGCATCTACATCGCGATCTCGGCGGCGGGCGCCTTCCGCACCGACGATGGCGGCAAGAGCTGGCAGCCGATCAACCGCGGGCTGGTCTCGCGTTACGAGCTGCCCCACCCGGAGGCGGAGGTCGGCCACTGCGTGCATCGCATCGCCATGCATCCGGCGCGGCCCGACGTGCTCTTCATGCAGAAGCACTGGGACGTGCTGCGCAGCGACAATGCCGGCGACAGCTGGCACGAGGTGTCGGGCAACCTGCCCACCGATTTCGGCTTTGCCATCGACGTGCACGCCCACGAGCCCGAGACCATCTACGTGGTGCCGATCAAGAGCGACTCGGAGCACTTTCCGCTCGATGGGGCCCTGCGCGTCTACCGCAGCCGCTCGGGCGGCAACGACTGGGAAGCGCTCAGCAACGGCTTGCCGCAGAGCAACTGCTACGTCAACGTGCTGCGCGACGCCATGTGCGTCGATACGCTCGATCCGTGCGGCGTCTATTTCGGCACCACGGGCGGGCAGGTGTACTGCTCGTCCAATGGCGGCGATCGCTGGCAGCCCATCGTGCACGACTTGCCCGCGGTGGTCTCGGTCGAGGTGCAGGTGCTGTCATGATCCGCGTCGTCTTGCCGGTCCACCTGCGTACGCTGGCCCGGGTTGGCTCCGAGGTGACGGTCGAGGTCGCGGCGCCCGTCACCCAGCGGCGCGTGCTCGACGCCGTCGAAGCGCGCTGGCCCATGCTGCAGGGCACGATCCGCGACCACGTCACCAAGGAACGCCGCGCCTTCGTACGCTTCTTTGCCTGCCAGGAAGACCTGTCCAACGAGCCCCT
>JBFWSD010000337.1:0-6917 GCA_050248575.1 Gemmataceae bacterium | reverse complement strand
GCCATGCGGCGAAACTGGCTGAGCACGTAGCACGAATAGGTCTTGTACAAGTGCCGCGACAGGAACGCTGCCCGCATGTCGAGCAGCCGGCGGGCTACCTCATCGGCCTCCAGCACGTCGGGCGTCCACAGCGTTTCCAGCACATTCGGGTTGGCCTTCAGGGCCAGGCGCACGAACTTCTCCAGCTCCCAGTAGACCTGATCCCCTTGCTCGTCATTGAACTCGAGCTGCTCGGGCAGCTTGAACAATGACCAGTGCAGCCGCGCGGGGGGCAGGTAGATACCGCGCAGATCGTCGTCGGAATCGGCGGTGGCCAGGCCGAAAGCGCGCGAGCCCACCCGGCACCGATAGATCACATGCTGCAGCAAGTCTTGACCGGTGAGCACCAGCTCGTCTTCGAGTTCGCGGCGGCGCACCGCCAGTTCCGCAAAGTAGGCACGCGTGGTCTGCCCGTCGGCGAAGCGCAGCGTATACGCGTAGGCATTGTCAGTCGGGCTGTCGGCGACGATGCCCACACTGCCGTGCAGCCTCGTCTGCCCGTCCGGCGTGACCTTGTCCACCTTGAGCACCACCTGCGTGCCCACAGGGATGATGAAGGTCGGCAAGAGCTTGCGAAAGGAATGTTCGTCCGTCACGTTTCACCCTGAAGACGTCTGTGATGGCTCTGTTACCTCAGACTCTGCCAACTTGCCAGAGGTTCTGGGAAAAATGGGCAGGAAAGAGGTCATCTCCTCCTCACACTCGGTCGAACCCCCGTTCCAAAAAAAAACTTCCGTGAAGTGTCCCTTTGCCAACGTCCTGGGGACTCAGGTGTTGTGCCTGAGGGGAAATGTCCAGTGAACTTTGTGGTGCCCCGCAACGTAGTTCACGCAGGATGGCCCTTCGCACTCGCCGGGGCAACGTGTTCTTCCGGGACAGCAACACATCCTTGCGGGAGAGTCGATTCATGGCCAGCGCCGGCGTTCGAGCACTCCGTGAAAAATCGACCCATGTAGACAACCAGGCCGAGCAAGACTCGGTCCCCGACACTTCGCCCGTCATCGATCCGCGCCAGGGCAAGATTCCCTGGGGGCCCGCTGCCGATTCGCGCAGCGTGCTGGCAACCCCGCTGCACGAGGGCGACCTCGGCGCGCTGGCAGGCTATCGCGTCCTGTCCGAACTGGGCTCGGGAGGCATGGGCACGGTTTACCGCGCCATCGACCCGCAGCTGGGCCGGCATGTGGCCTTGAAGGTGATGCAGCCTCAGGTGGCCCAGGCGGCGCGGGCCCAGGAGCGCTTCCTGCGCGAAGCGCGGGCCATGGCCGCACTCCAGAGCGATCACGTCGTGTCCATCTACCAGGTAGGCGAGGCCGACGGGCTCCCCTTCCTCGCCATGGAACTCCTTGAAGGGCAATCCCTGCAACAATGGCTCGACGGCGGCGGCCGGCCGAACCTGCCCGAACTCTTCCGCCTGGCCCGCGAGATCAGCGTCGGCCTGTCCGCAGCCCACGAACGCGGCGTCATTCATCGCGACATCAAGCCGGCCAACCTGTGGTTGCAGTCGCCGATCGGCCGCGTCAAGCTGCTCGATTTCGGCCTGGTCCGCCTCGTCGACGACGATGCCCGGCTGACCCAGGATGGCTGCGTCGTCGGCACACCGCATTACATGTCCCCCGAGCAAGCCGCGGGCGGGCAGCTCGACGCGCGCAGCGACCTGTTCAGCCTGGGCTGCGTCCTCTATCGGCTGTGTACCGGGCGGATCGCCTTCGAGGGCAACTCGACGCTGGCGGTGCTCAACAGCCTGGCCACCTTCGAGCCGGTCCCGCCGCGGCAGCTGAATGCCGACATTCCCGAAGAGCTGAGCGCACTGGTGATGCAGATGCTGGCCAAGCGGCCCGAGGAGCGGCCCCGCTCGGCCCATGAAGTCGTCGAACGCATCTACCGGATGGAACAGAGTTACCTGGCGTCGAGCAGCCGCATCTTCAGCGTGATGCCTTCATTGCCGCCGACGGCTGCGCCGGCAAGCCCGGCGGCCCCGGCCAGTCACGGCTTCGATCCACGCTGGTGCTGGCTGCTGGGCTGGATCGCTCTTTTGAACGCGGTGACGCTCATCTTGATGAAGGTGATGCCCTCCGCACCGCCGCATCCGCCGCCCCACTTGCTGCCCCATGTCATCAGCACGAGCGCCAAGGCACCGGAGAAATTCGATTGACTCAATCCCCGGGCAGCTCCCGCGCCGTGAGAATGATCGTCTTGATCGAGCCGCCGAGGACGCCGACGCGCACCATCTTTTCGTTCGGCGTGTACGACAGCGAGTAGATCTCGTCGTTGAAGGCGCTGAGGGTGCGGCGCTTGCTGCCGCTGGCCGCGTCCCAGAACTGCACGGTATGATCGGCGCCCCCCGAGGCCAGCGTGCGGCCATCGCCGCGGAACGCCACGCTCCACACATTTCCCTGGTGCTGCCGCAAGATCCGCTGCGGCTTGTCGGGCAGCCGCGTGCGCCATTTCGACAGGTCCCAGAGGATCACCGCCTCATCCGCGCCGCCCGAGGCCAGCCAGAAGTCCTTCGATAGCGAAACCGAATAGACGGCCCCGCCGTGGGCCACGATCGTCTTGACCGGAGGGGGCTGCTGCCGATCGCGACGCCACGCCGCCAGGTCCCAGAGCCGGATCGTGCCATCCTCCGCGCAGGAGATGAGCAACTCGTCGTCGCGCGCGATCTCCACGTCGCGCACCGCCGCATCATGGGCGGGCAGATCAAGCAGCAGCTTACCGCTCTCCACATCCCAGAAACGCAGATGGCGATCGGAGCTGCCCGAGACTAGCAACTTGCCATCGTGACTGAACGCCAGCGCCCGCACGGGCTGCGTGTGCCCGGCGAGCGTGTGCAACGGCCGACGCGTCCCTTCTTGACTGGCCCGGGCTACGTTCCACAGGCAGACCTTGTTGTCCCAGCCCCCCGAGGCCAGCAGCGTGCCATCATCGGCATACGCCAGGGCCAGCACCAGCTCCGTGTGACCTGTCAGCGTGAGGCCGGGCTGCTTCCCTTGCGAAACCTCGACCACCTCATCCCCCCGCGCATAGGCAATCACTTCCTCTTGCTGCGGCGATTGCACCACCACGTTGACGCGCTCCGAATAGCGCGTGGGGGTCCGGTCAAGATCGGGAGGAAACCGCCACTGGCGCAGCGTGCCATCCGCGCCGCCGGTGAGGATGCGCTTGTCATCGTTGCTGAAGGCCACGCGCAGCACGCTGCCTTCATGCGTAAAGCGGGCCAGTTCCTTGCCCGTGGCCAGGTCCCAGAGACGCGCGGTGCGGTCCGCGCTGCCCGACAATGCCCAACGATTGTCGCGCGAGAGGGCCACGTCGAGCACCTTGTCCTTGTGGCCGGTGTAGCGCTGCACTTCACGCTCGCTGAAGGTGCGCCAGAGCCGCAGGGAATGGTCGGCGCAGCCCGTCAGCACCAGGTAGACGTCGTGTGAAATCACTGCTGCGTCCACCGGGACATCATGGGCGTACTGCCGTACCTGGCGGCCCGTCTCCAGATCCCAGAGCCGGGCCGTGCGATCGGCGCTGCCCGTGATCGCGAAACCGCAGCCATCCTGGATGAACAGGCTGTTGATGGGTGCGTGGTGGCCGCGATAGGTGTGCATGATGCGGCGCTCGTCGAGCTTCCAGGCCAGCAAGTTGCCGTCTTGCCCGGCGCAGAGGGCGTGATTGTTGAGCAGGGCAAAGTCTGCCGCCCGCACTCCCCCCTTGTTGGCGTCGAGGCTGTCCAGTTCCTGATGCGCTTCAAGGTCCCAGACGCGCAGTTTTCCCGAGCCGCTGCCACTCACGGCACGGCGGAAATCGCGCGAAAAGCCCAGCGCCTCCACGGGCGATTTGTGTCCGGCAAAGCGATGCACCACCTTGCCCGTCTCCAGATTCCAGAGCTGGATGGAGCCGTCGGGGGCAGCCGTCAACGCTTCGCGCGCATCACGGGAAAAAGCCACCTGCGTGAACGGCTTCGGATCTTGAAGGCAGGTGATCTGCCCGGGCGGGGGCTTCTTGACTTCGACCAGCGGCGGCACGGACTGTGGCGGTTCGACCTTGGCAGGGGGAGTGGTGCGCGGCCACAACGTGTAGGCCAGGCCAGCCACGGCCAGCACGGGAATCAGCAACAGGGCATGGGCAAGCTTGAACTTGCCCCGACGGCGGGCAGGCGCCTGGCCCCCGCCGCGCGCGAAGGGGACCAGCGCTTCCGCCACTTCTGTGGGTGTCTGGTAACGCCGGGCTGGATCCGGGTCGAGCAACTTGTTCAGCACGGGCAAGAAGTCGGCGGGCAAATCCCGCCGAAAGCCACTGATCGAGGAGGGCATCTGCTGCTGCCGCGCCATCAGTTTCTGTAGCGGCGTCCCTTCCGGGAACGGGAGCCGCGCGGTGAGCAGATAATAGAGAGTGCAGCCCAGGCTGTAGAGATCGGCGCGGATGTCCGCCTGGCGCGGGTCGGAGGCCTGCTCGGGGGCCATGAAATCGGGCGTGCCGAGCACGTAGCCCGTCTCGGTGAGGGCCGAACCGGCCTCCTGTTCGCTGACCAGCCGGGCCAGGCCGAAATCGAGAATCTTGATGATGGGCTGCTTGCCCGCGTGCGCGAGCAAGAGGTTGGCGGGCTTGATGTCCCGATGAATCATGCCGCGCTCGTGGGCATGCTGCAGCCCGAGCGCCGCCTGGAGGATGTATTCGCACGCCGTGGCAAAAGGAAGGGGGCCCTGGTGGGCGACGACGCGTTCCAGGGCCACCCCTTCCACGTATTCCATGACCAGGAAATGCACATCGCCCGCATGATCGGCATCGTGCGCCGTGACGATGTTCGGATGGGCAAGGCGGGCCGCCGCCTTCACCTCCTGGCGAAACCTGTCCACCACTCCCGGCCGCGCCGTCAGGTCGCGACGGATGATCTTGAGGGCGACCGCTCTTTCCATCAGGCGATGCTCGGCCTTGAAAACCGCACCCATGCCCCCCTTGCCGATCGTGCTCACCACGCGATAACGCGGATGGTCGCGCAGCTCCTCGGGAATATCGGGGGCGACGGGGGGCGGGTGCGTGGGCGTGGGCGCTGTGCCAAGCAGGGGCGTAGCTTCCAGGTGCAGGGCGCGGGTATCGACGCGTCGGCCCGCCTGCCGGAGCAAGAAGGCAAACCGATCGTCGGGGATCGTCTCCAGCTTGCTACAGCAGAGGTCGCAAGTGGAGACGTGCCCCTGGACGATCTCCCACCGGGCGGAAGGGAGCTCGCCCCGATCGAAGGCGGCGAGTTCGGCGATACTGGGATGGGCGGTCTGGTTCATGGCTCGCCTGCCTGTGCGTGAGTCGTTTCTCGGCCGCACATGAAAGAAGGCGGCCCGGGGGCAAATCATTTCAGGAATTTTAGATTTTCGATTTTGGATTTTCGATTCCGCCCAACCCAGCCGCGCATCGGCGGGACTCGATTCGTGACGAGCTCATCCTTCTTACTTCGACTCCGGGCAGAAATCCAGGGAGCCCGCCGCCGGGCCGCGCGCTCTGCGACGATGGCCCACGCCTCGTGGCGAGGCTTTTCTCTTCTCACCAAATCGGACTGACAAACCGGACACGTCCCTTCGCGCTCCCAGGCGCAAAATCCAGGGTAAGTGCACCGTAGCGCGCTTGGCGAATGCGACGGGGGCAGCGATCTTCAGCCGCGCGCGGCGGCCCAGCCGACCGGTCGCTTGCACACTCGAGATTCGGCGATTTTTGCCCCAAGTCGGGACGTTGAAGACGTCTGTGGCAATTACACAACAGCCGTCGGTGTGCAAGCGAAAGTGTGCAAGCGGCGGGCTCACTGCCACCCCAAAATCCGTTTCGAAGGAAAAAAGTTGAGATAGCAATGGCACTGGGCAGCCCCGCGGACAGACAAACCTGACACGTACTTTTCCCCGGCCCGGCGCAACATTATGGGAAACTAGCCCGCTGCGCAGCGACGGGGGAGGTGTCGAATGATCTGTCAACCAAGGTCGCACGGAGTCAACACCAGATGCAAAACTCGTTTGGCCACTGTGACTTGAGGCGTTTGTTTGCGCACTTTGCGCACTTCCGGGCCGGCGTTTTTACGCAAAGCAAGATCCTGCAATGGCTAAGAGCAATCAGAAATAGGCCTCCATTGCGCAAGCGGGGATGCAGCGCCTGCTTTCGTCCGTTTCGAGAGGGAATCGAAAAAGGGACGCGGACATTCTCGGCGAGTCCGCGTCCCCTTGCTGCGAGTGCGCGCTACCGGTCAGCTCAGGTTGACGTAGACGGTCTTTACCTCGGTGTAGTGTTCGAGGGCGTATTCGCCGAGTTCGCGGCCCTGCCCCGACATCTTGAAGCCGCCGAAGGGGGCCGCGGCATCGAAGACGTCGTAGCAGTTGATCCACACCGTGCCGGCGCGCAGGCTGCTGGCCAGGCGGTGGGCCTTCTTCACGTCGCGCGTCCACACCGCGGCGGCCAGCCCGTAAAAGGTGCGGTTGCCGCGCTCGACCACTTCCTCCGCGTTCTTGAAGGTGAGGATGTTCATGACCGGCCCGAAGATCTCTTCGCGGGCAATCTTCATTTGGTCTTTCACGTTGTCGAAGACGGTGGGGGCAATGAAGTAGCCGCGGTCGCCGACGCGTTTGCCGCCGCAGAGCATCTTGGCCCCTTCCTTCTGCCCGGCGTCGATGAAGCCCATGACGCGGTCGAACTGCTCCTGCGAGACCTGCGGGCCCTGCTCGGTGTCGGCGTCGAAGGGATCGCCGACCTTGCGGTTCTTGGCCTTCTTGAGCATCTTCTGCACGAAGTCGTCGTGGACCTTTTCTTCGACGAAGAGGCGGCTGCCCGCACAGCAGCACTGGCCCTGGTTGAAGAAGAGGCCGAAGTAGGCGCCTTCCACGGCGGCGTCGAGGTCGGCGTCGGCGAAGACGACGTTG
>JBFWSD010000336.1:0-6926 GCA_050248575.1 Gemmataceae bacterium | reverse complement strand
TCGGCGAAGTCACCCAGGTCATCGGCCTCGGCGAGACCATGAAGGTCAAGATCCGCTTCAAGAAGGCGGGCGAGCGCACCTTCCTGGCCGCCAAGGCCAGGCTGGCCGTGCTGCCCGGACGAAGCCTTGAGTGATTATTGATCTTAGATTTCAGATTGCAGATTTTAGATTGCAACCGCATTTGCAATCTAAAATCTGCAATCTGAAATTACTCAAACTGCCACTTCCGGCAGCTTGTTGTTGCGGAAGGCCTGTTCGAGCGTGCTGTCGGCGATGAACTCGCAATCTTCGAGGCGGGCCACGAGCTGGCTCGCCTCGTCGAGCCAGTCGACATTGGCGTGGATGTGAGCCCCATGCGTGCGCGCGATGCTGACTTGCACGCGTACGCCTTGAGTGGGGAAGCTCTTGCGATACTGGCGGTAGCGGCCCGCGGCACAGGGGAGCGAGAGGGCGCCGCGATGTTCGAAGCCCCAGACAATGATCGCCTGCAGGGCCACATCGACGGCGAGCGGATCGGTCAGCCAGCTCGAGCGCCAGGGCTGGCGCAGCCACACGGAAGGCGCCGGTGCGGCGGCGGCCTGCACGACGATACCTTCCGGCCCGTGCCCTGTCAGTGATTCGATCCCTTGCAGCTCCGGCCCGTGGAACAGGATCGACGCATAGAGGTCGGCAACACTGCGCGTGGCAGCTGACACGTTCAGCCGAACAGGTTCGGGGGCCGTGCCCATGGCCCCGCTCCCCAGCACGACATGGGTCCTGGCATGCAGACGTTCCCTGCCGCGCTCATCGCTGCTGTGGAGTTCGGCGGGCACGAGCCAGTGCCCGTCGCGCTTCTGAGCCTTGCCAGCGACCACGCGAACACGCTTGTGGGCCGCCGGATCGAGACGTAATCCTTTCAGCACGCGCAGCTCATCCAGCCCGTGGAACACGAGCCCGGGGTTGCCATGCAGGGCCGCATGGGCCAGCCATTCCATCATGAGTGCCATCGGCAAGACGGCTCGGCCATCGAGCACATGCGAGCGCAGGATCGGCACACGGTCCACGTCGACCAGGGTCTCGAGCCGCGTCCCCTTGAGGGCGCCATTGGTCGCGACCGACTCGGTCGATGAGGCGGAACCGTTGCGGGCCGGCGCGGCCTCGCTCGCAGGGCGGGCCAGCACCACCACCTCCACGGCACTGCCCGCGGGCGTCTGCAGCTCGCGGACCAGCTGGTGTGCCCCGTCGGCCAGGGGGATCAGCCCGACTCCTTCCCTGGCGAAGAGATCGCCGAGCGCGGGGTTGACCATGCCGCCCGCCCAGGGGCCCCAGTTGATGGATACAACACGACAAGCGGGCCGCCGCCGCGCCTCGTACTGGGCCAGCTTGTTGAGCACTTCGTTGGCCATCGCGTAATCGACCTGGCCCGAGCGGCCCAGCCGCGCAGTCGTGGAAGAGAAGAGCGCCAGGAAAGCCAGGTCCTCGTTCGCCGTGGCTTCGAGCAGGGCCCGCAAGCCATCGACCTTGGTGCCGTAGACGCGCTCGAACTGTTCTTCCGTCTTGTCGGCAATGAGCCGATCGGCCAGCACGCCGGCGCCGTGAACGATGCCGCGGAGCGGGCCATGCTGGGCATGGACCTCGGCGAGCAGGCGGGCCACCGCATCGCGATCGCGCACGTCGACGGCACGATAGAGGACCTTGGCCCCGGCGGCGCGCATGCGCTCGAGATTGCGCTGCACCTCTCGATGGGCAAGGACCCGGCGCGTTTGCTCGTCCAGTTCGCGCGGCGTGGGCCGCGTGGCCGCGCGAGCCAGCAGCGCTTGCTTGATGCCCGCTTCGTCCGTGGCGGCTGCCAGCCAGTCAGGTTCTAGATCGGGAAGCGGCGTGCGGCCAAGGATGACCAGCGTGGGCCGACAGGCCTGCGCCAGGGCCGCGAGCGCCTCGGCGGTCACACCGCGCGCTCCTCCCGTGGCAAGAATGACTTCGCCGGCCTGAATCGGCAAAGCCACTTGCGCTGAGGCTTCGTGTTGCATGTGCAGAGTCGAGCGGCGTTCGCGCGCCAGGCCGACCTCGATCGGCCCGGAAACGAAGAGCTCGTCGGCCAGCATCAATGCGGCTTCGTCATCGTCGAAGGCGGCGGCCAGGTCGATGGCCTTGCATGCCACCTCGGGCCATTCGTGAGCCGCGGTCTTGGCCAGTCCGGCCAGCCCGCCGGCCAGCGGGTTCCCGTCATTCGCGCGCAAACCGAAGTGGCCATCGAGCCGCGCCACCGTCGCCAGCAGCGCCAGGCCGTGACGTCGCAGCGCTGGGCCAACATGCTGTACCAGGAACAGCGCATCCTTCAGGATGGCATCGCTACTCTGCACTGGTGCAAGGACGACGAGCCCGACCAGGTCGGCCGGAACGTGCAGGGCACGCGCGGCCGCCAGTGGCACCACGCGGGCACGCTGCCCGAGCGCGTCGAGCCGGGCTGCCAGGCTGGCCGACAGCCCGCTGCCATCGTCGGTGATCCAGATCTCGCCCGCGGGCAGGTTCAGCGGGGATCTGCCATCCGCAACGGGAACCGTGACAACCGCCTGCCGCTGTAGCGAACTGGCAACCGGCGCGACCGATACTGGCGTCGGCGTCGCGGACTCTCGCAACGGCGGCGTGTCGGGAACGACCGGCATCGGAGCCTGCATCGGCGCTGCTGCATTGCCAAGGAAGTCGACAACCTGCCGGAGCGTACGCAAGGTGCCCAGGTGCTCCGACTTGACGGGTGGGGCTTCGGGCAACTTCTCCTGCACCGCCGAGAAGATTTCCACGCGCTTGATCGAATCGATGCCCAGGTCGGAATCGAGCTCCATATCGAGTTCGAGCATCTCGACGGGGTAGCCCGTCTTGGTGCTGACGATGTCGAGCAGGATCTCGCGAACCGCAGGTGATTCGGAAAGGTCAGCACCCTGATTCGGTGCGCTGCGAGGGGCTGCCTCGTTGGTCTGCGGCCCAGGGGGCAGATGCCCTTCGCTGGTCGGGGCAAGGAAGTCGACAACCTGCCGGAGCGTGCGCAAAGTGCCGAGGTGCTCGGACTTGACCGCCGGCGCACCGGGCAGCTTCTCCTGCACTGCCGAGAAGATCTCCACACGCTTGATCGAATCGATGCCCAGGTCGGAATCGAGCTCCATGTCGAGTTCGAGCATCTCGACCGGGTACCCCGTCTTGCTGCTGACGATGTCGAGCAAGGTCGCTGCAGCCGGTGAGCGGGCTGCTTCAGCCCTCTGGTCCAGCGTGCCGCGTGCGGCTGCCTCGTTGGTCTGCGGTACGGCGGATGCGTGTGGACGCCCCACGCTTGCAGGGGCAAGGAAGTCGGCTACCTGCCGCAGCGTGCGCAGCGTGCCCAGGTGTTCGGACTTGATCGCCGGCGCTTCTGGCAAGCTTTCCTGGACCGCCGACAAAATCTCGACTCGCTTGATCGAATCGATGCCCAGATCGGAATCGAGTTCCATATCGAGCTCGAGCATCTCGACGGGGTAGCCTGTCTTCTCGGCAACGATGCCGAGCAAGACGACCGCGGCCGGCGACTGCGGCGTCTCGATCCTCGGCGCTTCGGCAGGCTGACGCGCTGTCTGCGGCGAGCGCGGGGCGTCTGTCCCTTGACCCCGCGTTGATGCTGCAACCGGTTCTGACGAGCGGGGGGCGTCAGCTCCCTGGACCTGAATCGCAGCAGCGACAGAAAGCGCAGCAGCGGCAGGATGGCCATGCGCTGGCGCCGCGCGAACCGGGGCCGGGAGTGCCGGCGCCGGCTGCGAGACGGGCTGCCCGTTCAGCAATCGCTGCTGCTGTTCGAGGAGCGATTGCATCGCGCCGAGCAGGCGATCTTGCCCGTCCAGAAACTGCCGATGAAGCTGCGCGGTCTGTTCGCCGAACCGCTGGAGGGCCGCCAGGTTCTCCTGGCTGACACGCACGGCCTCGTTCGCGGGCAACATCCTGTTTGGTTCTGTCATGCTCACTTCTCTCACCACCACGGGCGCCGCCGCGGGCGGCACACTCGGGGAATGCACACGATCCATCTTCGCTTCCAGCTTGACCGGTGCGGCGGGCGGCGGCACGTTCGTCGGCTCCACCTTGACCGCTGCAGGCTTCTTCACACTCGGCGGCCGCTCGGGCCGCGGCTTCACATAGTTCGCTCCCGTGAGCGGAATCGTCAGCGTCGGCTTGCCGCCAACCTGCGGGCGGACGAAACTGGCGTCCCAGCGGTCGAGGGCAATCGGCCGCCCCGATGCTGCCAGGACCGCAAGCACCGCGGCCAGATCGAGGGTACCGCGCTTCTTGCCCGCGCCTGCATCGAGGGCCATGGCCTCGTGGGGCCGCTCGCCCAGAATCGCGCGAATCAGCCCGGTCAACACCGCGCCCGGGCCAACTTCCACAAAGGTCGTCACGCCCGCCCGATACATGTTCTCAACTAGCTGGACGAATTCAACCGGCTGGGCAAGCTGTTCCGCCAGAATGGCCTGTGAACTTTGCGGATCGTGCGGATAAGGCAGGCCGGTGCTGTTGGCGTAGACGGGGATGTTGCCCGCCGCGAAGGGCACACCGGCCACGGCTCTGCCAAAGGGCTCGCGCACGCCCGCCACCAGAGGGCTATGAAAGGCCGCCGAGACGGTGAGGGGCCGGGCCGCCACGCCGCGCTGTTCACAGAGAGCCGCCGCCCGCGCGAGCTCCTCGCGCCGGCCTGACAGCACGCATTGTTCGGGCGCGTTCTTGTTGGCGATGACCAGGTCGAGGTGTTCGTCGCGAAGCAGCGTTTCCACATCGGCAATCCTGGCCCGGACGGCGAGCATACCCCCCGTGTCGCCGGCGCAGCCAGCCATCAGCCGGCCGCGTTCGATCGAGAGCCGCCAGAGGTTCTGGGGTTCGATGCAGCCCGCCGCACAGAGGGCAACCAGCTCGCCGTAGCTGTGGCCCGCCGCCGCGTCGGCCCGCAGGCCGAATTCTTCCAGCACGCGCCAGGCGCCCAGGCTGACCGCGCCCAGCGCGGGCTGCGCGATATCCGTGGCCCGCAACGCATCGGCCTGCGCCTGCCTGGCTTGTTCGCTGAAGACCGACGGGGGATAGATGAAGTCGCCCAGGCGGCGGCCCGCACTGGCAAAGGCTGCGCCAGCCCCGGCCAGGCACTCTTGCAACTGCGGAAAACGGCAGGCCAGCTCGCGCAGCATGCCCGGATACTGCGAGCCCTGCCCGGGGAAGAGGCAGGCAAGCTTACCCGCCGGGCTGCCACTCCCGAAGAAGACGCGCTCGGGCGTGGACCAGCTCTTCTTGTCGGCCTGCTTGGCGAGTGCGGCCTGCGCCGACGAGCGCACACGCCCGGCATCTCCGTCGCGCTCGAGTGCTGCGACCAGCCGAAACGCCGCGTCGTGCTGGAAGCCTTTCCGAGTGTCCGCGGCCGCCGCGCGCAGCTCGGGCCAGGATGTGGGGACCGGCCACGCTTCCAGCTTGCGGGCCAGTTCGTCACGACTGTTCGCCGAGAAGGCGACGAGCTGCACGTCGCCGTCCCAGTCGATGGCGGGCTTCCGTGCCGCGTGTTCTTCCAGCACACAATGGAAGTTACTGCCGCCGAAGCCAAACGAGCTGAGGGCCGCCCGCCGCGGATGCGTGCCCGCGGGCAGCCATGGCCTTTCTTCCGCATTGATGTAGAACGGGCAATCGGCCTGTTCCGCACTGGGAAGGGGCTGCCGCACCTTGATGGTAGGGGGCAGCACCTTGTGATAGAGGGCCAGGCTCGCCTTGATCAGCCCGGCCACGCCGGCCGCCGCCTTGGTATGGCCAATCTGCGACTTCACCGATCCCAGCGCACACCAGCGCGAGCGCGGCTGCCCATTCGCTGTCGAACGATAGACGTCGATGAGGGCGGTCAACTCGGCGGCGTCGCCCGCCTTGGTGCCTGTGCCGTGTGCTTCCACCAGCTCGATGGTCTCGGGCGTCACGTCGGCGAGACGATAGGCTTGGCGGAGCGCCTTGGCCTGCCCGGCCGGGCTGGGAGCATAGATGGCGTTGCCTTTACCGTCGCTCGAGGTGCCGATCGAACGCAGCAGGGCATAGATGCGATTGCCGTCGCGTTCGGCATCGGCCAGCCGTTTCAGCACGACCACGCCGAGCCCTTCGCCCAGGATGGTGCCATCCCCCTGGGCATCGAAGGGGCGCGAGTTGCCGGTGGGGGAGAGGGCCGGCGTCTTGCTGAAGCACATGTACATGAAGATGTCGTTGAACGTGTCGAGGCCGCCCGTGAGGACCATGTCCGTGCGGCCCGCGGCCAGTTCCATCATGGCCAGGTGCACCGCCCCCAGCGAGCTGGCACAGGCGGCATCGACCACGCAGTTGGTGCCCCCCAGGTCGAGTCGGTTGGCGATGCGGCCCGCGGCGACGTTGCCCAGCAGGCCAGGGAAGGAATCTTCCTGCCAGCCCACGTAGGAATCGGCGATGCGCTGGACGACTTCTTCCGCGGTTTGCGGATCGACGCCCGCCTCGGCGAGCGCCTTGCGCCAGCGCGGATGGCCCAGGCGTGCGCCCAGGGGCACGACCAGTTCCAGCGTGCTGGTGACGCCGAGGATGACGCTGGTGCGATTGCGGTCGAAGTCGCGGCCCGGGCCGTAGCCCGCATCGGCCAGTGCTTCTTTCGCCACCAGCATGCCCAGCAGCTGCGTGGTGTCGGTCGCTTCCAGCGTGTTGGGGGCAATGCCGTATTCGAGCGGCGCAAAGTTGACCGGATCGAGGAAACCGCCCCGGGCCACGTACACGCGGTCCGGCGCCTTGGGATCAGGATCGAGATACTCTTCCGGCTTCCAGTGGCCCGCGGGCACGTCGGTGATGGCATCCACGCCGCGGCCAATGTTGGACCAGTAGCGCGACACGTCCCCGGCCTTGGGGAACAGGCAGCCCATGCCGACAAGGGCGATCGGTTGCTGGTGCGCTTC
>JBFWSD010000335.1:0-6932 GCA_050248575.1 Gemmataceae bacterium | reverse complement strand
CGCTCCAGGAACATCATGACCAGCGGCATCTGGAAGGCCACGCCGAACACCAGCGGCATCAGGATCGCGAAGCTGAGCCACTCGTTGAAACGCAGGTCGGGCTCCAGGCCGACCCACTGATTGAACCACAACAGGGCCTGGATGGCCCGTGGAATCACGATGAACTGGCAGATGGACACGCCCAGCAAGAAGAGCAGCAGGCTGAAGGGCAGATACACGTGTACCAGCTTCTTCTCGTGCGGATACAGCCCGGCGGCCACGAACAGCCACATCTGAAAGAAGATCCACGGGCTGCCGATCACCACGCCGCAATAGAGGCACACCTTGAAATAGGCCATGAACGCTTCTTGCACGCTCAGCGTGGTCAGCCCGGGCCGCTTGCCCGCCTCCTGCAACGGCTTGCGCACCAGGTCCACCATCTCGAACGGCCGAATCCGCGCTTTCAACGTCGGCCAGTCTGTTTCCGACGGCGCTTCTTCAGGAGGCTTCACTCCCAGCGTCTTGGCCAGCTCCGCCGGATCGAATTGAAAGGCCACCACGCGGGGCTGGTTCAGCAAGTCCTCCGGATCTTCCAGCGCCTTTTGCTTCACTTCCTCGTAACGCCGGTCGTAGAACTCGATCAACTGGTCCTCGACCGGCTTGGAGATCAACTGCAATACCGGCTTGCCGATGAAGAAGCTGATGACCAGGGCGACAAGGAAGCCGTAGATGGCCCGGAGCATGTGCGTGCGCAGTTCTTCGAGGTGCTCGCCGAAGGTCATGCGAGTTTCTTCAAACATGTCCTCGGAGTAGTCGGTGCGCGTGCTCATCATTCGTACCTGCAGGAGCTTGAAACCCGGGCCAGCCGCGCCTGGCGTCGGCTGGCCAGAACTATCCTATGATTCGCCAGGCGACCCGTTTACTGCCAGAACCGAGAGTTTACGTGCGCAGCGCTGGACGCCACGGGCCCGGTAAACACGAGCCCTCTGGCACACTCGCGGTGTGGCAGCAAACATCGTTGGGTGGGGAAGGGGCCGGAATCACGGCCCCTGCGAAGAGTCCACCAAGGTGGACGGACGAATCCTACCACGCGCCGGCGGCAAAAACAACAGAGCTGTTCGAAAGCCGCGTTTCTGCTGGAATATCCTTTCCTACGCGCCTTCACGTGCTTAAGATCTCAGCACCAATCTTGACGAGGCCTTGCTGCAGAGTGCGCGGCAAGATCGGACGACGGGTTACAACAGAGAGGTCCGACCCCTCTCGGATGGTCTCCGTTCCTGTCTGCCCAAGGACATTCAAAGGAGGATACACCATGTTCAGGACCATGAGCCGACTTGCCGTATTGATGGCAGGTCTCCTCGTCGTGTCGGCGCTGGAGCCGGCACAGGCCGCGGATCAAGACGTTTCCGACAGCCTCAAGACCGTGCTCAATCGCGGCGCCGATCTGTACAACTCGGGCGACCGCAATGGTTGCTACCGGCTCTTCGAAGGCGCCTTGCTCACGCTCAAGACGCAGCTGGCCGACAAGCCGGAGCTGGTCAAGATGATCGAGGAAGGGCTGGTCGCCGCCGAGGAAGAACCGACGGTCGGCCATCGCGCGTTCGCGCTGCGTACAACCCTGGTCGAGGTCCGCAAGCACTTCAAGGGTGAAGGCGTCGCTTCGAATACAACGCCCCCCGATCCCTTCGTGCCCCCCAAGCCTGACCCGAAGCCGGACCCCAAGCCGGACCCGGAACCCAAGCCTGACCCGAAGCCGGATCCCAAGCCGGAAAAGGCTGCGCTGTGGAAGCGGCTGGGCGGCGAGAAGGCCGTTTCGAAGGTGGTGGACGATTTCATGTTCACCGCCTCGATCGATCCCAAGGTCAACTTCGACCGCAACGGCAAGTACAAGATCGATGACGCCAAGGCCAAGGACCTGCACAACAAGCTGGTCACGCTGATCAGCAGCGTTACGGGCGGCCCGCTCAAGTACGAGGGCATGAGCATGCTCGACGCCCACAAGGGCATGGGCATCACCAATGCCGAGTTCGACGCGGCCGCCGGCCACCTGAAGGCGGCCCTCGAGAACAACGGCGTCAAGCCCGCCGATATCGAGGCCCTCATGCAGATCGTTGGCACCACCCGCAAGGCCATTGTCGAGGAGAAGGGCAATCCCAAGCCGGACGGCGACAAGCCGCCGGTCGACAAGGATCCCTTCAAGAATCCGCCCCCGGTCGACAAGGATCCTTTCAAGAATCCGCCGCCCGCGGACAAGGATCCCTTCAAGGACGCACCGCCGCCCGCCGACAAGGATCCTTTCAAGAATCCCGAGCCTCAGGGCAACGCGGGCAGCGTGACCGGCAAGGTCACGCTGAATAGCAAGCCGGTTGCCGAGGTCGAAGTGGTCTTTCATCCGCAAGACGGCGGCAAGGCCGTCGCGGCCATCACCGACGACAACGGCGGCTACGAGATCCCCGCGCTCACGCCGGGCAATTACAAGGTAACCGTGCAGTCGAACGAAAAGACGCCGTTGCCTCAGCTTTACGGCGATGCCGCGAAGACGCCGCTGACGTTCAAGGTGCAGAAGGGCCCGGGCAACCTGGCTTCCTTCCCGCTCACGCTCGAAGCGATCCCCACGAAGCCGGCGGCCGAGCCCACCGACAAGGAGCCCGCGGGCCTCGACCTCAACGACCTTCCGTAGCAGCCACGATCGATCCGAAAACCGGCGATGGATGCCAGCGGCGGGGCGCGAGCCCCGCCGTTTGGCTTTTGGTGTCACTCATCCCACAGCACGAAGGAAGACATGAGGCTGTTTTCCGCCGCCCGGGCCAGAAAACTCGCGCTGACCAGGTTGGTCAGCCCGGGGTCCTTCATGTAGCTGCCCTGTAGCTTGCGCTGCGAGCGCGCATACAGGAGACTCATCACGCCAAGCTCGTCGGTGTCGATCCACACCACGCCGCAACGCATGCAGCCGTCGATCTTCACGAGCTTCGATTCCATGTAGCCGTAATTCTCCATGGCACCGCTGCAGAGCGGGCAGACAACGCCCGCCCCCTTGTCGGGAATCGCTTCGATGACTGCGCCGGGCTGGTCGTTGGCCGCCGTGTCGCGGGCCACCGACTCGAGCAGTCGCGACAGGTCCCTTTGCCGGGCCAGCACTCCCTTGCAACCGACACAGAGGTGGACATCGAGCGAATCGAAGTGTCCGCGACGAAGCTCACCCGAACAGCGCGGACAGCTCAATGGGGTGGCCACTTCAACACCTCCTCGCAGGATCATTCTGCTTTCACGACGCGGATCTTGAGGCTTTCTTGCCCGAGGGCCTTCTGCAACTGCACGGGCCAGTCCCATTGCTTGGCCTCGGTCTCATCCGCCACGTAGAGTCGGATCTGGTAGGGCAGACCGAGCGCCAGCGCTTGCGGCATGTCGAGCACGCGGCGCACGTTCAAGAGATAAGGCCCCTGCCGGTGCGAAGCGGGCGGGTTCCACAGATCCAGTCGGACCACGTCGGGCTCGAAGAGGCTGGCATAGAGGGCGATGCCGGCTTGCTGCCCCTTGCCCTGCAGCCAGGCGGGCACGTCTTTCAGGCCGTCGAGGGAACGCAGCACGGCCAGGCCGCGGCGGACGTCCCAGACACGTTGCCCGTCGAGCGTTTGCCCGAGCAGCACGAAGCGGCGCTTGATCTGGGCCGCCTCCGGGGAATCCTCCATGGCCCAGCGCGTGGGCCCGCAGCCACGCGGCACCACGAAGGCATAGGCCCAGCCAAACTTCTCCAGCACGCGTTGGTTGGAAGTGAACTGCTTGTCGTCACGTGTCACGTCGCCTTCGCCCTGGAGCAGGTCCTTGAAGTCCGGGCCAAGGATATTGAGCCACTCGCGCCAGCCCGCGTCGTCGAGCACGTTGAGCACCACGAGCTTGGGTTTCTCGGTCTTCTCGGCCGTGAGCAGCCACAGACGCAGCTCGACGCCTGTTTCGCTGGTGAAGTCAAAGCCGCGCAGCCGGAGGCCGTCTTTCTTGACCTCGCCCGCGGGCTGCACTTTCAGGTCGGGGGCCGATTGAGTCCAGCCCCGAAACACCTTCTCTTGCAGTTCCCGCGTGAGTTGCGGGGCGCGGCCGCGCCACCATTCTTTCGCCACCTCGGGCGATTTCGGCAGCTCGATCCGTGCCGGCTTGATGAATAGCTCGTGGACCGTGGCGTTGATGGCCCCTTGCGGCTTGTCCTTGAACACTTGCAGCTCTTGCGGCATGAACTTGGGCTGCTCGTCGAGCTTGACCTCGGCGGTGTCGTTCATGAGCCAGCGGTTCATCCATTCGAAGGCGCCTTTGCGCAGCTCGGGGGTGTCCTTGTGCGGCCCCTTGGTTTCCATGAGCTGGAACTTTTCCTCGGCGTCATAGAGCTTGTAGATGGGGCGGACCTTGTCGGCGAGGCGGCGATAGCCCTCGACGGGGAAGATGTCGTCGACGTCGCTGTTGCCCAGCAGTGTGGGCCGCGGCGCGCAGAGGGCCGCCACCAGCGGGAAATCCCACTGATAGGTGTTGGTCATGTACATGCAATCGCAGTGGCCCGCGATGACTCCCTTGCGGAGACGTTCCGCCTTGCCTTCCACGTTGTGGGCCCAGAGATCGACGATGCCGGCCACGGGGATGATGCACTGGGGCCGTTCATCGGCGGCCGCGAGCCACCAGCTGGTCGCGCCGCCGCCCGAGCGGCCCGTCACGCCGATCCGTTTCGGGTCGACCTCCTTGCGTGTCTCGAGGTAATCGAGGGCACGCATCGCGTTCCAGCATTCGATGCCAGCGGGTGTGTAGCCCAGTGTGTGCCACCACCAGTGGCCCAGCTTGTGGCCCGGATGGGTGCCGTGATGGATCCCCTGGATCTCGCCCAGCTGCAGCGTGTCGACGATCAGGCAGACGTAGCCGTGGCTGGCGAACCAGGCGGGGTGATATTGATAGACGGCCTTGTTGCCGTAGCTGACGCCGTTGATGATCGTCGAGCCGTGACCGCAGACATAGAGGATGGCCGGTGCGGGCAGCTTGGCCTTCTTCGGCACATACAGATTGGCGCTCACGTACAGCCCGGGGATCGATTGAAAGTGCAGCTTCTCGATGGTGAAGTCGTCGCTCTCGATCTTGCCGGTGATGGTGGCCTTCAGGTCGGTGCGCGGCGGCAAGGGCCACAGCCCCATCATGTCGAGAAACTGCCGCCGCAGCTCGGGCCGCTTCTTCTCCCAGTCTTCCTTCGACTTGACGTCCGCCAGGCAGGCGTCGGCCACTTCCTTGGTCTTGGCGCGAATGTACTTGTCGATCAGTTGTTTGCCCCGCTCGGTGGGCCGCGGTGGCGGCTCCGCGGCCAGCAAGGAGAGAGAATTGACAATGAGTGCGACGATCGACAGACGGGCAGCGCTGGTCATGATGTCTCCAAACGAGTTATTCGTAGGACTTACCGGCCATCAGGAAGTTGGCGAACGCTTTCCAGCCCGGTTCTTCGCAGAACACTTTTCTCTGCGTGACCTCTGCCCGCGCCCAAGCGAGAGCAGCTTCCAAGAAACGATCAATGGTGGTGTTCTCCCAGCCGTTGGCATCGGGGCCATACGGGCTGCTGGGATTCAGACGCTCCTTTTCCATGGCGTCGCGGCGATCTGCCAGCAGCGTCGCCACGAAGTCGAGGAAAGTAACCCGATCCACGACCTTTTCGAAGGCGTTGAAGGTGGCGTGCTCCATGGTCGAATTCCTTTCGCCAGAAATAGCTGACTCGATGGTAGCGGGAAATCGCCGCATCGCAAGGGTCGGCGCTTGAGTCGCTGGGCCGATGTTCGTATAGTCGGAGTTGGCCTGCCTGCCCTCCAGCGGAGAGACCCCATGCTCAGCTTCACGGGCAACGCCCTGACCCACATCGATCGCAGAGAAATGCTGCGTCTGGGCGGGCTCTGCGCCGCGGGCCTTTCTCTGCCCGAGTTGATGGCACGCGAGGCCGGGCCAGCCAAGAAACGCGCCCGTGCCAGGCAGTGCCTGATCATGTTCCTCGAAGGCGGGCCCTCGCACATCGACCTCTGGGACCTGAAGCCCGACGCTCCGGAAGAGATTCGCGGCGAGTTCAAGGCCATCGACACCTCGGCCAAGGGAGTGCGGCTGTGCGAGCATCTGCCCGGGCTCGCCACCCAGATGCATCACTTCGCCCAGGTGCGCTCGGTCACGCATACGATCACCGATCACAACGCGGGCACCTACTACGCGCTCACGGGCCGCTACCCCATGGAGGGCTCCAAGCTGATCGTCAAGGACGGCCCGGTCAACTTCCCGCCCTACGGCGCCGTGCTTGCCAGGCTCAGGCCCACGGGCAACGCGCTGCCCGACTTCTGCCACATCCCCGAGTTCATGTCGAACCTCGGCGTGAACATCGCCGGCGAGTCGGCGGGTTTTCTCGGCGCCAGTTACGATCCGTTCGTCACCGGCGACCCGAGCCTGAAGGATTATGAGATTCCCGGGCTGTCTGCCGGTGACATCTCCAGTGAGAGACTGAGCCGGCGTGGCACGCTCCTCAAGGAACTCGACGGGCAACTGGGCCGACTCGGCGACGATCCGGCCATCGAGCGCATGAACGTCTTCTACAAGAAGGCGGTATCGTTGATCACGTCGCCCGCGGCCCGCAAGGCGTTTGACCTGTCGCAGGAAGCGATGAAGGTGCGCGAACGCTACGGGCTGGATCCGGGCACCGACCGCAGCATCGAGGCCCGCAAGTTTGGCGGCCTGCCCCATTTCGGACAATGTGCCCTGCTGGCCCGCCGCCTGCTCGAGGCCGGCGTCCGCCTGGTCACGCTCTGCACGGGCCGGCGCATCGATCAGGTCTGGGACACGCACCGCGATCACTTTGGATTACTCACGAAGTCGATTTGCCCGTTCTGGGACCAGGCCTTCTCGGCCATCGTCTCGGATTTGCACGAGCGCGGCTTGCTGAAAGAGACGCTGGTGGTGGC
>JBFWSD010000334.1:0-6932 GCA_050248575.1 Gemmataceae bacterium | reverse complement strand
GACGTTTCTTGCTACCCGTACATCACCCAGGAGCTGCTGAATCGGGGCTACAAGCCGGAAGAGATCCGCAAGATCCTGGGGGGCAACCTGCTGCGGGCATTGCGCGAGGCGGAGAAAGTGGCCCGCAAGTAAGACTGCATCACTGGCTCGTGATTCATCTCTATATCGGTGCGAAGTCGCGTTTTTTGGCGAGCCGGAGGCGTCAGCCCCCGGAGAAGAGGCACAGCGATAACTTCCGGATGTCACGCCGAGGGACAGAATCATGAAACGCGTGGCACTGATCACCGGGGCGGGCCGTCGGCGCATCGGCCAGCACGTGGCCGACGCTCTCGCCGAGCGGGGCTACTCGATTGCCCTTCACTATCATTCATCACGCGCCGACGCCGAAGAGGCCGTGCGCGGCTACGAGGCGCGCGGCCTGGAAGCGGCGGCCTACCAGGCCGATATACGCGACGAAGGGGCCGTGGCACGCATGTTCGAGCAGGCCCTGGCCCGCTTTGGCCGGCTCGACGTGCTGGTCAACACGGCCGCCGTCTGGGACGCCCGGAAGCTGGAAGAGACCGACGCCGCGGTCGTGCGTCACAACTTCGACACGAACGTGCTGGGCAGCTTTCTCTGTGCCCGGGCCGCCGGCCTGGCCATGGTCAAACAGCCCGAGGGGGGTGCGATCGTCAACGTGGGCGACTGGGCCGAGGCGCGTCCTTACCTCGATTATTCCGCCTACTTTATCAGCAAGGGCGCCATCCCCGCCCTGACGCGCAGCCTGGCCGTGGAACTGGCAGCCCGCAATCCGATGGTGCGCGTGAACTGCATTCTGCCCGGCCCGTTGATGCTGCCCGCCGATCTGAGCGAGGCCGACAAGCAGAACTCCATCGGCACCACGCTGGCGCAGCGCGAGGGCAGCCCGCAACATCTTGCCAAGGCGGTGCTCTTCTTCATCGACAACGATTATGTCACCGGCGTGAGCCTGCCCGTGGATGGCGGCAAGACGATCTATCCGAGCCGCTGAGCTTCGCTTGGTTCGCGCCACAGTCGAAACGTGAGGTAGATCGCCAGCGGCAAGTAGCTGACCGACAGCCAGAGGGCCAGTTCCCGCGCCGACCAGCCCGCATCGTAGGCCACTCCGGTCAAGTAGCTCGACAGCGAAAGGATCAGCGTGTGGATACCGTACTCGGCGGCAAAAACGCGGCCCAGCTTGCGCGTGGGCACGGTGAGCTGCAAGAGCGCTGTGCTGAATACCCATTGCACGCTGCCGCCACAGTGGGCAAACAACACGGCAGCACAGGCCACCGCCAGCAAGTGTGCCTGGCTGAACAGGGCATAACCGAGCCCCATGATGAAGAAGCCCGGGCCGATGGCCCGCCGCAGGAAACGAATGGAGGAACCGCCCCAGCGTTGCCCCAGCACCGGGCCAATCAGTGCCCCCATGCCGCGGGCCGCAAACAAGAGACCAATGCTGATCGAGCCATTCTCCCCCAACGCGAACAACTCCCGGCCAAACACCGTCAGCAAGAGGATCACGCCGCCGCCGCCGATGGCCCACAGCGCCTTCGACAGGGCATAGATGCCCACCTCCGGTTCGCGCACCAGGTAAACGAAGCCGTCGCGCAGCTCTTGCCACGCGTTCGACGGGCTGACATCCGCCAGATGGCTCTCGCGCATCGGCACCGTGAAGGTGAGCAGCGCCGAGATCACGAACGAGAGCGAATCCAGACCAAAGGCCGCCTCGGTGCCAAACTGGTCGACGACCAGCCCGCCCAGGGCAGCGCCGATGGCCTGCATCGCCGACCAGGTGATGCTGCCAATGGTGGTGGCGGTCACGATGTCGGTGTTCTCGACCACGTCGGGAATCGCCGATTCGCGGGCCGATTCGTACAGCGACGCCAGCGAGAACTTGACCACCATGACCACATAGATCAGCCAGACCTGTTCGGCCGACCGCACCAGCAGCAAGAGCAAGACAACCGCGGCGCAGCCCAGGTCGGCGGCGATCATGACCAGCTTGCGGGGCAGGCGATCGATGAAGGTGCTGCCCCAGATGCCGGCAATCGTCGAGGGCAGGTACTGCGCGATGAAGAGCAGTCCGATGGATTCGGCGCGGCCCGTCAACCGCCACAAGATGGCATAGAGGGCGATCGAATCGAACCAGTCGCCGAACTGGGTGGCCACCTGCCCGAGCCAGAGCCGGCGATAGGCCGCATTGCGGCGCAGCAGCGCGAGATAGCCGACGCTCGGTGAGGACATGCATGGTTCCGGAGGAGGCAAGTCGCCTGCCTGGTTGCACAAGCCCAGGCATGAGTTATAGTAGAGGGCTGGCCACTTGGTGGCGCATTCAACTACACCTGGAGGCTCGGTTCATGAGGATTACCGACGCTGCCCGACTCCGCTGCCTCGCCGGCATGCTGCTGGCCTGGGCACTGGTGATCGCCACCGCAGACGCTGCCGACGAGTGGAAGTACGACGTCTTGCGGTTGAAGAACGGCAACATCCTGCGCGGCCTGGTGCTCGAAGAAGGCGGCGACGCGGTTCGCTTCCAGTGTGTGCGCCGCAGCCCGGGCACGCCGACCGTGGTCATCACCTCCACCTATCCACGCAGTGAGGTCGCTGCCGTCATCAAGCTGAACGCGGCCGACCGCAAGGTGCTGCAGGAACGCATCGCCAAGCTCGACCCTTCGGGCAAGGCCGAAGAAGCCCAGATGGAAGACCTCGAACTCAGCGAGGTCGACTGGGTCCGCAAGGAGGCGGGCTCTGCCTACCGCTATGGCTCCGAGTACTTCGTGCTGGTCTCCAACGCGCAGGAAGACACCGTTCGCCGGGCCGCCGTCCGCCTCGAACAGATTTACACGGCGTATACGCGCTACTTGCCCCCGCGGCACAAGAAGGCCACTCCCACCACCATCGTGCTGGCCAGTACGCGCGCCGAGTATCAGCTCCTCTTGAAGGAACAGAAACGAAACATCCTCAACCCCGCTTTCTTCGATGCCCGCAATAACCAGGTGGTGTGCGCCTCGGACCTTAAAGAACTGGGCGAGCAACTCGAACGCGTGCGCAAGAAGCACAAGGCGCTACTCGAAGATTTGCAGAAGCAAGAGTTGCAGGCCCGCACCAAGTATCAAGGGGCCGTGCTGGCGACCGTATTGCAGCGCATCTACGAAGCCCGCCGCACCATCCTGGGCTACAACAAGAAGAACGATCAGCTCTTCGGCGAGGCCACGCAAGAGCTGTTCACCACGCTCTATCACGAATCGTTCCATGCCTACCTGATGAACATCGTCTATCGCAGCGACGAGGCCGAAGTGCCCCGCTGGCAGAACGAAGGGCTGGCCCAGATCTTCGAGACCGCCATCGTCGAGGCGGGCGAACTGCGCGTGGGGCACGTCGACAAGGAACGCCTGGCCCGCGTACACGAGGCGGCCCGCAAGGGGGAACTGCTCACCATCGCGCAGCTCTTGCAATCGAAGCCGCAAGATTTCCTGGTTGCCCAGACGAGCGAACAGCAGACCTCCGATCGGTACTACTTCAATTCGTGGGCGCTGGCCTTCTATCTCACGTTCGACCGCAAGGTGCTGGGAACGCCGGAGCTGCACAAGTACATGGCGGCCCGCAAGCGCGGCACCAATGAGCTCGAAGCCTTCCGCCAGCTGGTGGGCAAACCGATCCCCGAATTCGAGCAGGATTACCGCAAATTCCTGCAAACGCTGCGAGCCGACGGCACCGCCAAGAATTGATGAACACCGATCAGGCCCTCCGCGAGCACGTCCTCTACCTCCTGAAGGGGGGCGGCGCTCATCTCAACTTCGACGATGCGATCGACGGTTTGCCGGCGCTTTTGCGGGGCAAACGGCCCGAGCACATCCCGCACACTCCCTGGCGGCTGCTCGAACACCTGCGTCTTTGCCAGTGGGACATCCTCGAGTTCAGCAGAGATGCGAAGCACGTGTCGCCCAAGTTCCCGGAGGGCTACTGGCCCGCAGGGGACGCACCTGCCGACGACGCGGTCTGGAACCAGAGCGTCGCGCAGTTCCGCGCGGACCTGAAAGCAATGCAAGCGCTGGTTGCGAATGCAAACACAGACCTGTTTGCCCCGATCCCCTGGGGCGACGGGCAGACCATCCTGCGCGAAGCCTTGCTGGTCGCCGATCACAACGCCTACCACCTGGGCCAGCTCGTCGTGGTGCGGCGGGCGCTGGGAGCGTGGGACGCTCCCAGCACCCACGAAGCTTCGCACTGAACTCGAATCACGCCAGTTTCCAGGGCTGCCGGTACTCGTAGCTGAGGAGCTTGTTGGCTTCGTCGTCATTGGTGAAGCGTTCCTTGGCGGCGTCCCAGACGAGGTAGCGGCCGCGCTCGACCGCAATGCGGGCCAGCAACGTCGCCGTCGTCGAGCGGTGGCCCGTCTCGATGGGGCAGTTGGTCGTCTTGCGGCTCTTCACGCAGTCAAGGAAGTTGCGGGCGTGCAGCGTGGTGGCGTCGCCCTCTTTCTTGACGCTGACGGCCTTGCCCGCGTCGCGCACGGCGCGGGCCTGTTCGCGATTCTTGTCACGCGCCAGCGGATCGAGGGCAGGCAACTCGAGCGTCCGCACCTTCTGGGGCACGATCTCGAAGCCCTTGTGTTCGTAAGTAAGCAGCGTGCCGTTGGTGCCGCGGAACTCGAGCTCGTAGCCCAGCGCGTTGCCTGGCGAGCTGTTCGCGTTGTACTGCGAGAAGGTGACGATGCAGTTGTCGTATTCCCAGACCACCTCGAGGGTATCGGGGATCTCACGATTGTCGTCGATGGCGTACTTGCCCCCAACGGCGACCACGCCCTTGGGCGCTTCTTGCCCCAAGGCCCACTGGATCATGTCGAGGTAATGCGTGCCGAAGTTGGTGAGCTGGCCCCCCGAGTAATCCAGGAACCAGCGGAACTTGTAGAGGCAGCGGGTGCGATTGTAGGGCACCTGGGGCGCCGGCCCGAGCCCGAACTCCCAGTCGAGCCCTTTCGGCGGCGAGCCGTCCGCCGGCTTGCCGATCCCGTACGGCCCTTCGTTGCGAAGATGGAAGCTCTTGGCGACGGTGACCTTGCCGATCTCGCCCGCATGGATGCGCTTGACCAGCTCCTGGCACATGGGCAGCGAGCGGCGATGCAGCCCGACTTGCGTGACGCGATTGCTGTCGGCGGCCACCTCACACATCTTGCGGCCTTCGGCGATGGTGAGGCTGACCGGCTTCTCCACGTACACGTCCTTGCCCGCGCGGCAGGCGTCGACGAACTGCAAGGCATGCCAGTGATCCGGCGTGGCAATGACCACGGCGTCGATGTCTTTCTGTTCCAGGAGCTTGCGGTAATCGTGATAGAGTGTGGCCTTGCCGCCCACTTTCTTCTGAGCCCCTTCGCGATAGGGCTCGTACACGTCGCACAGGGCCACGATCTCGGCATCGCTGTGCGGCAGAAATGCATCGAGCAGCTGATCGCCGCGATTGCCGACACCGATGAAGCCCAGGCGGATACGTTCATTGGCAGCGTGGCCGCGCTGCAAACTCGCGGCCGCACCAAGGGCCACGGCCCCGGCAGTGAACTGACGGCGGTTGATGGCACTCGACATGGGTAAACCTCCTGGTGGGGGAAGCGGCATTGGGTTGTATCGTAGTCGCCGTTCAAGACAGTTGCCAACGAAAAGACGCCGCGCAGACCGTTGAGGGCGGTTACCCGTGGCGCACACCGTTTCGTCGTCCCAGACAACCGCCCCGTCCACAGCGGACATTCAATTGAATGGTGACAGATCCCTGCCCCGAGGGTTGACAGGGCCGGGCCTGCGTGGGAGACTACTTCCATTCTTCCCCCCCGCCCGCCGTCGCCCTTGTCGCATTGCGCCAGCCAACTGCGGCGGAGTTCGCTTGCTGCTCGTCCCGGGGGGCTCCACGTCTCCCGCACGCCGTTCCTGTTTGGGGGGTATCTCGATCATGATGCGAAAGTCTAGCTGCTTGCGCCTGGCCCGGTTCGTCCTGCTGATCGGCCTGTCGCTGGCATTGTGGCAGTTCTCGGCCGCACAGCAGAGCGATCTGCCCAAAAACGTCTTGCAGGTGCTGAAGGGCCACGAGGAGACCATCTATGCCGTGGCGGTCACGCCCGACGGCAAGTACATCCTCACGGCCAGCTTCGACAATACCATCCGCCTGTGGGACTCGAAGACGGGCAAGGAAATCAAGACCTTCGGCGGCGACAAGGGGCACAAGGACCTGGTGCTGTGTCTGGGCCTCAGCCCGGATGGCCGCACCTTTGCCTCGGGCAGCCAGGACAACTCCGCGAAGGTCTGGGACGTGCCCGGCGATACCCATTTGAAGGCTTACACGCATGGCGATGAAGTCAACGGGCTGGCCCTCAGCAACGACGGCAAGCTCCTTGCCGGCGCGGGCAAGGACGGCACCGTCAAGCTGTGGAACCCGGCCGACGGCAAGCAGCTCTTCAATCTGACAGGCCACGCCGGCCCGGTGACCGGCGTATCTTTCAGCCCGGACGGCAAGACCCTCGTCAGCTGCGGCGCGGATCAGACGCTGCGCGTGTGGAACACGGCTGACGGTAAGCCGCTTGGTTCGCTTTATGCCCATTCCGGCCCGGCGACGGGTGTTCGTTATTCTCCGAACGGCACGGTGTTGACCATCGGTGAAGACGGGCTGCTCAAGTACTGGAAGCTGCCCTTCGCACCTTCGCGCAACCTGGCGGCCCCGCACGCCGACGTGGTTACCTCGATGTTCCTGAACGGCGACACGTTGATCACGGGCAGCAACGACAAGACAGTGCGGCAATGGAACTTTGCCAACGGCCAGCTTGCGCGGCAATCGGCGCCCGCCTCGGCCCCGCTCGCGGACGTCGCACTGGCCCCCTATAACAGCCTGATTGCAGCGGGCACCGCCGACGGCAACCTCGTCTTCTGGAATCCCAACGACGGCTAGAG
>JBFWSD010000333.1:0-6947 GCA_050248575.1 Gemmataceae bacterium | reverse complement strand
CGGTCAGCGATTCGAACAAGTTGTGGGCCTGGAAGATGAAGCCGATATTGCGGCGCAGCTCGACCATGCGTCCCTTGGACAGGCCAGCCAGTTCCTGTTCGAGCACCTCGACGCTGCCGTCCTGGATGGTGCGCAGGCCGCCCATGAGCGTGAGCAGTGTCGTCTTGCCCGAGCCGGATGGCCCGGTCATGATCACGATCTCGCCCGGGAAGATCTCGAGGTTGTTGTCGAACAGGACCTGGGTGCGCGCTTCTCCCTCGCCGAAGAAGTGCTGCAGGTGCTGGACGCGAATGACTGCGCCGGGGTGGCCGTTTCCTAGTGCCATCGCTCCCTCAAGTCAGCAAGTAAGCGCCAAGTCCGCAGGCGGCCAGCACGAGGAGGCCCAAGCAGCCACTCCTCCACTCCACGCCGTGCCGGGCCGCAAGCGCACGCACGGCGTCGTAAGCTTCCTTGAGACTGGCGCCGGTCTCTTCGCGGAACAACTTGACCGCCTCGATCTTCTTGTCCTGGCGCAAGAGGGCAAGTAGTTCCTGCTCGAAATCGCTGGCCGCACCGGGCGTGGCCTCGCTCCCGTCACCGCGCTGGAGCGCTTCGACGAAGCTCTTGGCTTCGGCCAGTCCCATGCCCGTCTCTTCGCGAACGAGCTGGATGGCCTCGATCTTGCGGCCTTCTTCCAGCAATGCCCGCGCCTCTTCTTTCAACTCGTCGCTCGGCTCGGCCACACGGCACCTCGTTTCCCTTACTGGAGCGTCGGGCCGCCAGCGGCCGCACTCAGTACAGATCGGCCGGATCGGCCTGTTTCACTTTCTGCAGCGCCAGCATACCCGAGAAGACACACATGCACACGGTGAGCACCAGCACCAGCACCAGCCGCGGCCAGGTCAGTTGCAAGGGCAGCCCGGTCTGCATCTCCATCACATGATAGAGCCCGGCACTGATGAACAGCCCGGGCAAGAAGCCCAGCAGCGCCAGGATGATGCCCTCTTGCAAGACCACGCCGCTCAGATAGCGATCCTTGTAACCGATCGCCTTCAGGGTGGCATACTCGGGCAAATGATCGACAACATCGCTCGACAAGATCTGATAGCAGATCACCGTGCCAACCACGAAGCCGATGGCCGTGCCCAGCCCGAACACAAAGCCAACCGGCGTGTGCGAATACCAGAAATCGCGCTCCATTTCCAGGTATTGCTGACGCGTGAGCACATGCACATCTTCGCCCATGAACGTCTCCAGCGCGTACTGTACTTCCAGTGCGTTGGCTCCGGGCTGGAGCTTGATCAACCCGATATCTACCTGGCTGAGGGTCTCGTCGGCGGTCCGCCCGCGCGGAAACAGCTTGGCGAAGGTGCCTGCCCCTGTGACAACATTGCCGTCGTTGACGAAGTCGGTGCCCAGCTCGAAGAGCCCGACCACCTCGACATTCTTGTTGTTCAGCTCGCGCGTCGCACCAACCTGCGCCGGGCCAAATTCCCATTTCGACTTGGCATCCAGCAGCACCGTGTCGGGTAATTGCAAGTGCGTATAGCTGGCCTGCACGCCGGGCAGCAATAGATCGCAATGATCCGGTTCGAAGGCCACCACGCGAATGTTCCGGGGCGGCGTCTCCTTTTCCCCGGGCACGCGCCAGATCGACCGAACCATCTCCACATACAGCGGCCGGGCCGACGCGACACCAGGAATCGACTCGGACTGGTACAGTCTGCTGCGGGCAAACTTGGCGTCCACCACCATCGAATACTTCGACTTGCTCACGATGACCAGATCGGCGTCGAACCAGCGAATCAGGGCCACTGTGCCATCCAGCAAAGCATTGAGAAAACCAATCTGCAAGAACATCAGCACCACGGCAAAGGCGATACCCGACACGCACACGAGGCAGCGCCGCCAGTCGGAGCTCAGGTTCAGCCAGGCCAGGGGCACGCGTCCGCGAAGCATGTCTTCCACTCACGTCAGTAGAGGTCGGCCGGATCGGCGCCCCTGAGGCGGCGAATCGACAACAGCCCGGACAACGCACACATCCCGATCGACAGCAAGAACACGCCTAGCAGCCGCGCCGGCGTCATGCCGATCTGGATGTGAGCATAAGCACGCGTCAAGGCGTAGAGCCCCAGCGCGACCAGCACGCCGGGCAGATAGCCCGCCGTCCCCAGTATCAAGGCCTGCGTCAAGACCACTCCGGCCAGATACCTGTCGCGGTAGCCCATGGCCTTCAGTGTGGCGTACTCGGGCAACTGGTTGGCCAGGTCCGACGAGATGATCTGGTAAACGAAGATCACCCCCACAAACAGCGCCACCATCACTCCATAGGTGAACAGGATGCCGATCGACTTGCGATTGACCCAGTAGTCCCGATCGCGGCGTTCGAGCTGGTCGCGCGTCCACACGGTGACGTCGCCGGGCAAGAGTCCCTGCAGTTTCTGTTGCACGGCGGACGGGTCGGCGCCTGGCTTCAACTTGACCAGGCCGACGTTCACATGATTGAGCGGGTAGCCCCCGAAGATTTTGGAGAACGTCTCGTCGCTGGTGATGACGGCGCCGTCCGATGCAAATCCGGTCCCCAGGCTAAAGGTGCCGACGATCTCGACCCGGATGTTGCCGACCTCGGTATGATGGATGCCCTCGGTCAGCATCTTGCGCATTTCGAAGTCGGGATGAGATTCAATGTCGATGGTGACGGTGTCGGCCCGCCGCAGGGCCGCCAGCACCGACGACTCGTTCAAGGCGGGCAGCCCGGCAAAGATGTTCTCGTTCGGCTTGAAGCCAACCACCAGGATATTGCGACGCACACCCGTGTAGACATTGCGCCAGCGGCTCAGTGCAAGGTAAAGAGGCACTGCCTCCTCCACTTCGTCTACGCTCATGGCCTGGTACAGATAGCGGCGCGGAAACACGCCGGTGCCATTCATGTCGCGGTACGTGTTGGACACGATGAAAACAGGGAAGTCGCCCAGGCGATCGTAGAGAAAGGTGGCTGTCGACTCGGCCGAACCGCGAAAACCAAGCTGCATGAAAATGAGGATGACGGCAAACGACACCCCCGCCAGGGCCACCGCGGTGCGTCGCTTCTGATGCGCGAAGTTGGACCAGGCAAGAGAGATCATAAGTTATGCAGAAGTCAGAATGCAGAATGCAGAAGGAAATCACTGCTACTCGAGTTGTTTCGCAATGTCATCTGGCGATTCGATCGTTCGGCTTGCCTCTTACTCCTTTTCGAAGTGCGCACCGTTTTCATTTCTTGATGCTGACCTTTACTTGAAGGTTGATGAACCTCGCCGCGGCCTTGTCGTCATCAAGCTTGACCGTCACTTCGATGATGCGGTGGTCGGCGGCCGCCGTCGGATCAAGGGCAAACAGGCTGTTTTTCGACACCAGCGTGCCGATCCGCTCCACGGTTCCCTCCAGCGGCTTGGGCAACGCTTTGCTTTCGATGGTGGCCCGGGCGCCGATCTGCACGTATTGAATGTCGGTCTCGTAAACTTCGGCAGTGACGACCATCTGCCCCGTGTCGGCGAGTTGCAAGATGGGACGCTGTCCGAGCGTTTCCCCGGGCCGGGCCATGATGTCAAGGACCTTTCCCTTGCTGGGAGCCTTGATGGTGGAATGGGCAAGCTGGGCGTCGGCCAATGCTAGCCCTGCTTTCAAGGCGGCCACGGGTACTTCGGCGCGCACGCGCTCCACGCCCGCTTCCGCACTCGCCAGTCCAGCCTTGGCGGCATCGACCTGGAGCGGCTGCGCCATCTTGAGCTTCTCGAGCAGCGCCTGGTTGGCGGTTAGCTCTTCGCGCGCTTGTCTGACCGCCAGTTTTTGTCGATCGATCTGTTGCTGGGGAATGCTGTCGAGCTTGAGCCCTTCGATGCGTTCCATTTCCTTCTCGGCCGTGGCAAGCTGCGCGCTGATCAGGCGAACCTTGGCTTCCTGTGCCTTGATCTCGAGCGGGCCAACTTCTTCGACTTGCCGCAACCGAACCTCAGCTTCACGCACGGTGGACTGCGCCGATACGAGGGTGGCCGCGAGCTGTTTCTCCGCATCCGCGAGCCGGGCCGCCGCCACATTCCGGTCCGCTTCTCGATCGGGCAGGCTGGTCAGCGTGGCCAGCGCCTGCCCTTCCTTCACGTCCTCGCCTTGCATGACCAGCAGCTTCTGCAGCCGCTCGCCGGGCGTGGCGCCAATGTCGATGATGTCGTGGGCAGGCTCGATCCGCCCCAGCGCAACGATGACGTTGCGCTCGGGAGGCTGCGCGGATGCGGCCGGTTTGCTGACACCCGGCTTGAGGCCGGGGATGTAGCCCAGGTAGAGGGCCGCTGCCCCCGACAAGGCCAGCACCCCGAATAGTACCAGCACCGCGGTCAACTGAATTGAGGTCGCTCCCGCGGGGAGTTTGCGTCGCTCCATAACGCCGCCACGGATTGAGGAATGGATGGTTGCTTCGTGAGGGTAGACTAAACAGGCACTCCGGGAAATGCAATACGACTCCGCGAAGTGCGCGATTGTCGCGCCGTACGCAGAGGATTCCTTAACCCTGTACGAGCGCTATTTGCGTACGAGCCAGGTCACCTTGACGCGCCTGGGGGAAACGAGCATAAGCCGCCTGTCAAGAACAGGAGGCGGTCGATGCTGACCTGGATGAAGAGCTGGTTTGCCAGCGAGAAACCACGTCCGCAGGCACGGGCAACCACGCTCGAGCGGCGCCCGACCCAGTTACATCGTGCCCTGGTGGCCACGGCCGCCGGGCAACCCATGGAAGTAGTATTGCTCTCACGCAATGAAGTTGTACTCGGCGTCAAGCACGGCAAACCACTGGACACGATGCTGGAAGTGCGCCTCTACAATCCGAAGACTGGCGCGGTACATTTGAGCCAGGCCGAGGTGGCCCGCGTCTTCCGCGGCTTCGACGGCCACTGGCAGCTTCGTTGC
The DNA here is from genome assembly GCA_050248575.1 of Gemmataceae bacterium. Classification (GTDB taxonomy): domain Bacteria; phylum Planctomycetota; class Planctomycetia; order Gemmatales; family Gemmataceae; genus JBFWSD01. The sequence continues at coordinate 2,030 of JBFWSD010000333.1, read as the reverse complement.
GTCCTGGCAATGCCGCTCGAACGCAATTTGCTGGCCGCGCTGCAGGCGTGACCGCGTCCTCGACTTCACTTCCCTCCGATCTTCTCCTTCAGCAGTTTCAAGGCCAGGTCGCGATGTCGGTCGGTCACGGGCTCTTCCTTGCGCGGCTCGCGCGTGAAGATCCAATCTGCGTTCTTGGCGTCCTTCAGGCGATCGTACTCTTGATGCGAGAGGGGCAATGCCCGATCCGGTATCACGCCCCAGGACTGTTGTTCCGTCCAGTTGCCATCTCGATCGAGGGCCTGGCCCGTGCCACGATAGGTTGCCCCCGTGGTCACTTTGATCTGGCCGCCGTTGAAGGGAAAGTACTCCTGCACGCTGCCCTTGCCCAGGGTGCGTTCGCCTACAATGATGGCGCGGCCATGATCCTGCAAGCACGAGGCCACCACTTCCGCGCTGCTCGCCGTGGCGTGATCGACCAGCACCACAATGGGGAACTGGGTGAAGCTGCCCGCCTCTTTCGCCGGATAGACCACGTCGCGCCGCGAACGACACTTCACCTGCAAGAGCGTCCCGTCGTTGATGAGGAGATCGCAGACATCGATGGCCTGTTTGAGCGCGCCCCCCGGGTTGCTGCGCAAATCGAGGATCAGTCCTTTCATGCCCTGTTTCTCGAAGGAAGCCAGCAGGCTGGCCAGGTCTTCGGCCGTGGTGCGCCCGAAGAAGGTGGGAATCTCCACATAGTAGATCTTTTCCTTGGGATCGAGCAGGTAGTTCCAGGAATCGTCGGCGCGGCGGCGCACGCCCAGCAAGGTCTCGCGGTGAATCGGGGCGCGCGTGAGGGTAATTTCCTTTGGCTTGTCGGTGCCTTTTTCGATGACGGTGAGGCGTAGCCTGGTGCCGGGCCGGCCCGCCAAGAAGTTGCTTAGCTCGTCATTGCTGGTCTTCGAGGTCGGGATGAGGACGCGCGGTTTGTCGAGCGGCTTGCCAGCCTCGTCATCGAGGTTTTCGAAGCGGGTGACGATGTCGCCGGCGCGGATGCCCGCCTTGTACCCCGGGCTGTCCTTGAAGGCAGTTACCACTTCCATCTTGCCAAGGCCAAGCCGGTAGAAGATCAGCCCGACCTCCGCCACGCGTTCGCGCAGCATGAGCGACGCCGTCACCTTCTGTTTGTCCAGATACTCCGCACGAATATCGATGTGGTCGAGCACATTGACGAGGCTGGCGCTGATGTCGGCCCCGTTGTCGAGCTCGGCGTGGCGACCTGCTTGCAGGCGGGCTTCGGTCAACAGATTCATGGTGTCTTCGCTGCTCTTGACCTGTTCGAGCTGCTTGCGCAGGGCTACGGGCATGTCGGCCGAGATGGCCCGGAAGAGGCCCGCCGCCGACCACCGCGCCAGATCACGCCAGTCCAGGGGTTCGCGGTGGCGAAAGCGTATCAGACCGAGCGCCTGGTACATCCGCACGACATACTCCCTGACCTCCGCGTCGGCGAGTGCCTGTTTCTTGTTGAACCCGTCTCTCTCTTCCTGAAAGGCGGCGGAGGTCAGTTTGCCCGTGGCCAGTTGTTCGTAGAGCTTGCGTAGTTGCTGGCTGGATTGGATCACGGGCAGCCTTTCCAGGATTGAAGTCCCCTCCGCTAAATACTTGCCGGGCAGCTTGTCCCTGGCGGCCACTTGCTGAAACTTCTTGACCAGTTCCTCGTGCGGCTTGCGATCCTCGGGGTTACGAACAAGCGTGACGCTGGCATAGCCGTCGACGATGAGCCGGTTCTTGTGGAGCCGGTTGTCGTCCACCTTGCTGGACTGGTCGCCATACTCGGTCTTGAGGTAAGTGGCGAGTTCACGGGCAGAGATGAGGCCGTCGCGGCCTCCGCCCGCCTCGTCCGCGGCCCCGTCGAGCCCGTGCAGCACCGACAGGGCAAAGATACCCGCTTCCTTGTTTTCCAGCGCCCGCCGCGAGCCGGGCAGCCCCGCAATGATCATCCGCTTCTCGAAGGGCTCAGCCAGCTGGCGATACTCGAGGTGCACCATATCGCTGTGCAAAGGCGC
>JBFWSD010000332.1:0-6948 GCA_050248575.1 Gemmataceae bacterium | reverse complement strand
GGCAGCATCCCCACGCCAGGCAAGGAGAACGCCACCACCTTCAACTACGGCCATAGCTGGCTGGTGCTGACACTGCCTTACATCGAGCAGGGCAACCTCTACAGCAAACTCGACCTGACCGGCAGCAAGTCCCCCGAGACGGCGACCGGACTGGTGTATGCCAATGGCCCGCCCTACAACAACGGCGCGAACGGCTCGAACGGCACGGTGCTGAGCGGCGTGCCAATGCCCTTGATGTACTGCCCGTCGTCGCAGTTGCCGAAGTGGGGGCTGACGAGCCTCAGCCCGCCAGGTCCGGATGGCGTGTTTCGCCCGACCTACACGGCCATCGCCGGCGCCATCGATCATTCGAGCACGGTGAATCGCGACAGCACGACGCAGCCCCACGACGCCATCGGCCGCGTCTCCTTCGGCGGCATCATGGTGATGCGCCTCGACGCCCACGCCGCGGGGACCCGCGTCGCCGAGATCACCGACGGCACCAGCAACACGCTCCTGATCGGCGAGCAATCCGACTGGTGCGTGGACAGCAGCGGCGCGAAGAAGGATTGCCGCAGCGATTTTCGCCACGGTTTCACCATGGGGCCGCGCTCCAGCGAATATCGCAACTGGAACACCACCTCGGTGCGCTACAAGATCAACGCGAAGAACTGGAACCTGCTCGGCGTGGGCAACGACTTCTATGCTCCCAATCCGCCCATCCAGTCGGCCCATCCGGGCGGCGCGGTCGTCGGCTTCGCGGACGGCTCGGCCCAGTTCCTCAACGAGAACCTCGATCTGCAGATGCTCTTCAACCTCAGCAATCGCGACGACGGCAAGACGGTCTCGTACTGATGGGTGACTCCATGCGTGCGTCTGTGTTCCTTCTCTGCGTCGTGCTGGCGGGCTGCACCGCGAAGCCCGAGCCAACCACTGCGGACGTAGCGGGCAAGGTGACCAACGGCACTCAGCCCGTGCGCGACGCGGTCATCTACTTCGAGAATCCCGCCACGGCCTACTCGGTCTGGGCCAACCTGAACGAGAATGGCGAGTATCGCAGCGTGGGGCTGCCCCCCGGCAAGTATCAGATCGCCATCCGGCCAAGACCGTCCGGCTCTCCGCCGAACGAGGTGAACACAGAGCCCGTGGCCCCGATGCCGCTCACACATCCGCTCGTGCCCGAGAAGTTCCACGATTCGAACACCAGCGGGCTGGTCGCCGAGGTGCAACTGGGCCCGCCGGCCACCTTCGATTTCGACCTCGCCCAATGACGGTCAGCGCTTCAGCAACTCCAGATCGGCAACGACCGGATAGTGGTCCGAGCCGACATCCGGGCCGATGTGCCAGTCCAGGACGCGCCAGCCCGGGCCGATCAGCACGTGATCGATGCGGAATCCCAGGATGAAATGCTTGGCGCCGGCGGGCCAGGTCCGCCCGAAGGATTGCGCGCAGCCCGCGTCACAGAGTCTTGCCCTGTGGCACATGTCAAGAAAGGGCGGCGCGAAACGCGTGCTGTTGAAGTCGCCCGCCACAATGGTGGGCAGCTCTGGCTCGCTGGCCAGGAGCTCGACGATGCCAGCCAGAACCTTGTTGCGTTCACGCGTGAAGACCGCTGAACTGGGCGGCAGCGGATGAACGCCAACAAAACGGATTGGCCCGTCCTCCAGTTCCAGCACGGCGTCGACCTGCCGCACCATCGAGCCGAGCCCCACGAACGTGCACGACTTGATCGGCAGCCTGGACCAGATGCCGATGCCGAAGCTGCCCGTCTCGTCCGGGTGTGTCTCATGGAAAGGGTACGCCGCGTCGAGCGGGCCAAGTGCTTTCAGCCAGCCCGGGTTCAGTTCCATCAGAAAGACAATGTCGGCATCTTCGCGGCGAACGTAGTCCAGGACCCTGTGGTATTCGAGATTGCTCGTGTAGACGTTGAGCGAGAGGATACGGAGCTTCGCCAGTGCGACTGCGGAGTCGGCATGCGCGGGCGGAATCAATGCACCCTGGCCGGGCAGCCAGCGCAGCACCGCAGCAATTAGATAACCCGTGACCATGATGGCGATGGCCAGAGCGATGCCATCGCCGCGCGAGAAGCGTCGCTCGGCGCAACAGGCCCAGCTCAGCCCGGCCAGCCCCACGAGCATCATCACCAGCAACTGGGGCAAGAAGTCCAGCGGTGTTTCGAGCCACCAGACGGACTCGGCCCCCAGGAGCCCTGCCAGCAAGCTGAAAGAACCGACGGCAACGAAGAACAGCCCGGCGTTGCGTGCAAACTGCGGGCTGATCTGCCACCAGGGCCGCCCCGTCGGTTCCGGGTTATCGCTCACGGCGTCCCTCCATACCGGTCAGCGCTTCAGCAACTCCAGATCGGCAACGACCGGATAGTGGTCCGAGCCGACATCCGGGCCGATGTGCCAGTCCAGGACGCGCCAGCCCGCGCCGATCAGCACATGATCGATGCGCATGCCCAAGATAAAGTGGAAACCGCCGGCGGGCCAACTGCGTCCCAGCATCTGGCCGTGGCCCGCGTCGTAGAGTCTGGCCTCCCGGCACATGCTAAGGAAGTGCGGCGCGAAGCGCGTACTGTTGAAGTCGCCCGCCACGATGGCGGGCAACTCTGGCTCGCTGGCCAAGAGTTCGACGATACCCTGGTATACCTTGTTGCGTTCGCGGGCATAGACGGTGGAACTGGGGGGCAGCGGATGGACGCCGAGAAAACGGATCGGTTGGCCCTCCACTTCCAGCACGACGTCGACCTGTCGCATGATCGAGCCCAGCCCAACCAACGTGCACGACGTGACCGGCAGCCTGGTCCAGATGCCGACACCAAAGTTGCCAGCTTCATCCGGATGGGAGTGATGATACGGGTAGATCTGGTCGAGCGGGCCAAGAGCTTCCAGCCACTCCGAGTTCACCTCCATCAGGAAGACAATGTCGGGGTCTTGCTGGCGAATGAATTCAAGAACCTTGTCGTGCTCGAGATTCTTGGTGTAGACGTTGAGGGAGAGGATGCGAGTTGTTGCCACCCGTGACGTGGCGTCGGGATTCGCGGGCGGAATCAACTCGCGCTGGGCGGGCAGCCAGCGCACGACCGCCGCCACCAAGTAGCCCGTGGCCAGCACGGCAACGGCCAGCGCGACCACTTCGCGGCGCGATACACGTCCAGCTGCAATACAACCCCAGACGGTTCCGACCAGCCCCACGAGCATCACCACCAGCAACTGGGGCACAAAATGGAGGGGCAACTCCAGCCACCAGACAAACTCGCTACCGATCAGTCCCCCGAGCAAACCGACCATGGCAGCGGCAATGAAGAACAGCCCGCGGCTGCGCGCAAACTGCGGGCTGATCTGCCACCAGCGTGGCTGCGGCGTCGGTTCCCCGTTCTGGCTCACGGCGCCTGCCTCATTCGCCCGCGGGCAAGAAGCGCAGGCACACCGGCGTGCCCACTTCGACCACTTGCCCGGTCGGTTCCAGCTTGCCGCTGGCGGGATCGATCTTGTAGACCACGATGCTGCTCGAGGTCTGGTTGGCCACCAGCAAGTATTTGCCGCTCGGATCGATGTTGAAGTTGCGCGGCGTCTTGATGCCTTCCCCCTGGTTTTGCACGTGGGTCAGCTTGCCCGTGGCCGGATCGACGGTGAAGACGGCAATGCTGTTGTGGCCTCGATTGGAGCCGTACACCCACTTGCCCGATGGATGCACGCGCACCTCGGCGGTGGAGTTGCCCTTGGCCCCTTCCTTGGGCAAGGTCGACAGCGTCTGGAGGGCCGTCAACGTCCCCTTGTCCGCATCGTAGTCATAGGCAGTGACCGTGCTCTTCATCTCGTTGATGACATACGCGTGCTTGCCGTCCGGGCTGAAATCGAAATGGCGCGGCCCGGAAGCGGGCGGCACCGCGCCCGTGTTCTCCGTCGGCGTCAACGTACCCTTGGCCGGGTCGTACTTGTAGATCAGCACCTTGTCGAGACCGAGATCGGCCACGAAGGCGTAGCGATTGGCCTTGTCGAGGTTGATCGAATGGGCGTGCGGCGATTTCTGCCGGCCCGGGTCGGGTCCGGAGCCCTTGTGCTGGATGAACGAGGTGGCCGAGCCCAGGCTGCCGTCCTCCTGGATGGGCAGGACGATGACGCTGCCGCCCGAGTAGTTGGCGGCCAGCACGTGCTTGCCCGCCTTGTCGACGACCAGGTGGCAAGGCGCGCCCCCCTGAGCGGGCTGCTTGTTCAGGAACTTCAGGTCTCCCGACTTCGGATCGATGGCGAAGCTGCTCACTTCCCCCTTGCCCGTCTCGTTGACCGCGTAGAGGAACTTGCCCGTGGGATGGAGGGCCACGAAGGACGGGCTGGCCGTCTCGCCCGCCAGCACCGGCTTGCCAAGCTTGCCCGTGGCCGGATCGAACTCGGCGCGATAGATCCCCTTGCTGCTCTTGCCCGTGTAGGTGCCGATGTAGACCCAGTACTTTCTGGCGTCTTGCGCCGACGCGGGCAGGGTCAGGCCGACGAACAGGGCCGCCAGCAGCAGCCCGCCAATGGTGTGCTTCATGATGCTTGCTCCTCGCTGCGGGTGGAAAACCGAGATCATGCTAGCGTGCCGGGGAGCGCTCAGCAATCGGCAAACAAAAAGCGGCTGGCCAGCGGTTCGCTGGCCAGCCGCGAGAGTTTCTAAACTGTGATGGCTACTTACTTCAAGCGATCGAGGGCAGCCTTGGCTTCCTTGGTGGGCAGGGCGTCGGCCTCGCCGGCGGCCAGAGCTTCAAGCAGCTTGCGGGCTTCCGGGGTGTTGAGATGCTCGAGGAGGGCCACGGCGCGGGCGGCCCGCAGCCATTGCGGCGATGGGCCGGTCGGGCCAGGCGGGGCTTGCGGGTTCACTTCAACGCCATTGATCTTCTGGATCACGCGGCCATTGATGATCTGCACCTGTACCTGGACGGGCTGGCCCGGCGCGGGGGGCACCGCAGCGTTCTTGCGCTCCGCGTCGCTCTGCGGGAGCTTGGCGAAGAGCTGCTCGATGCGGCGCTTCACCTCGGCCGAGGGCATTCCTTTCAGCACTTTCTCGAGGGGCGGCTTCGCATACTTGCCAAAATACTCGAGATGCGCGAAGGCTTTTTCGCGGGTCATGAAATCGTCGCTGTCGAGATCCGTGACGAGGCGATTGATGGTTTGCTCGTCGACGCGCACGGGCAGCAAGCGTTCCTTGAGCAAGGCCATGGTCTTGTCGGGAGCCGCCGACAGCCCGAGCAGGGCACGAGCCACCTTGCCGTCTTCCGAGCTGGCCAGATCGTTCCACAGCTTGTCGAGGTCGGCGTTCTTGCCCGCCCCCGGGCTGCTCACCGGATTGACGGCGCGCAAGATCGTGCTGCCGGTCGCGAGCAGTGTAAGGGCAAGGATCGTCGCAACAAAGAGTTTGGCACGCGAAAGCATGGCAGGCCTCCTTCGAAATCTCCCCAGGTAGGTATGCCCCTATTGTTCGGAATCTGCCCGCCGTGTCGAGGGAAAAGGGGCCGGAAGTTACGTACGCGCAGGTTCTCCCATTCGCCCACCGATTGACGCGGACTACGTGCGCGGATGCGCGAGGATTCGTCAAGGTCGGTGATTCGATGGCCCGCCGCGACAGATCAATCCGCGGGCGCCTTGGATAGAATCCTTGGTTGCGGCTTCGCCGCGCAGCGTTCATCCGCGGGCGCTTTGGAATCGATATCTTGGTCGCGGCAAGGCCGCGCTTGGAGAATCACATTGTCTTCTCTGGGAGGCTTTTGCTATTCTGAGCCCAGCTTCCAATACTTCTTTTTCGAGGTATTCACGCATGACTCCTGACCAGCGCCGCCGTACCGACGAGGTCATCAGCCGGCTCACCCAGCTGCGGGACTCTCTTTGACGTCTCTACCAAGGAAGCCCAGCGCGCCAAGCTCAACGAGCAGCTTGGCCAGCCCAACTTCTGGGACAATCAGGAGAAGGCACAGCAGACCATCCAGCAGCTCAAGCCCCTCAACGGCATCCTGAAACCGTTCGAAGAACTGACTGACGCCGCCGGCGACTTGCAGGCGCTGGCCGAGCTGTGCGAGGAAGAAAGCAGCCTCGAGCCCGAGCTCGATCAGGAGCTGGGCAAGCTCGAGAAGCGGCTCGACGATTTCGAGCTGCGCGCCATGCTGAGCGGGCCGCAAGACGCTTCCAATGCCTTCATCCGCATCCAGGCCGGCTCCGGCGGCACCGATGCCTGCGACTGGGCCCAGATGCTCATGCGCATGTATGCCCGCTACGCCGAACAGCATGGCTACCAGGTCGAGCTGGTCGACGAGCTGAAGAACGAGGAAGCGGGCATCCGCTCGGCCACCATCCGTGTCATCGGCGATTACGCCTACGGCAACTTGCAAGGCGAATCGGGCGTGCATCGGCTGGTGCGGATCAGCCCGTTCGACGCCAACGCGCGCCGGCAGACTTCGCTGGCCGCCGTCGACGTCACGCCCGAAATCGACGGCACCATCGAGATCGACATCAAGCCCGACGACCTCGAGCGGCAGACGTTTCGTTCCGGCGGCCCGGGCGGGCAGCATCAGAACAAGACCGAATCGGGCGTCCGCTACATTCACCTGCCCACGGGCGTGGCGGCCGAGAGTCGATCCGAGCGCAGCCAGCACAAGAACGACGCCATGGCCCTCACCATGCTCCGGGCCAAGCTCTACAAGATCGAGGAGCAGAAGCGGCGGGCCGAAGTCGAAAAAGTCTACGACGAGAAGGGCGAGATCGCCATGGGCTCGCAGAGCCGCAACTACGTGTTGCAGCCCTACACGCAGTGCAAGGATCTGCGCACCGGCGTGGAAACGGCCCAGGTGAACCGCATCCTCGACGGCGACCTCGACGAGTTCATCGAAGCCTATCTGCGCCAGAAAGCGGAGAAGACGCACAAGAAGTCTTCCGCTTGATTTTTGATTTTAGATTGCAGATTTTAGATTGCAGATTGTCTGAATTCTGCAATCTC
>JBFWSD010000331.1:0-6962 GCA_050248575.1 Gemmataceae bacterium | reverse complement strand
TCGAAGGCGAGTCGAGCGAGCCGCAGGCGGCCACGCTGCCCGACCTGCCCGACTGGCCCCAGGCCGAACGGCTCAAGTTCGAGAAAGAAGCCCTCGATTTCTACTTCTCCAGCCACCCGCTGGCCCAGCACGAGGCCGACCTGCATCGCTTCTCCACCACGACGCTCGACCGGTTGCGCGAGCTCCAGCCCAATCAAGAAATCGTGGTGGGCGGCATGCTCACGCAGGTTCGCTTCCAGAACACCAAGCGGGCCCGCAACGGCAACTCGCGCTACATGCGCTGCACGCTCGTCGATCTGAGCGGATCGGCCGAATGTGTCATGTGGCCCGACGATTTTGTGCAGTTCAAGGATGAGGTGGCCGAGGACAAGATCTGCTTCGTGCGCGGCACCGTCGAGAAGACGCGCGAAGAGCCCGGGCTGGTGCTTACCAAGGTGCTCAGCGTCGACCAGGCCCGCAAACAGCTCACGCGCGGGCTGCTCCTCACCCTCAATCAAACGCGGCACGGCCCCGAAATCATCGATCGCCTGGCCGACATCTTGCAGCGTTCGCCGGGGGGTTGCCCGGTCTTCCTGCGCATCGTCGATCCGGCGGGCAAGCGTAGCCTGCTCAAGGCGGGCCAGTTCTTCTCCGTCAATCCCGGCGCGGTGCCCACGGAAGAGCTGGAAATGATTCTGGGGGCCGGACAGGTGCAGTTCTCCGGCCCGAACGGCGGCGGCCGCCGCTGATAAAGCTGTCAGGAACCTACATGAAGCTATTGCTGACGAATGACGACGGCATTGCGGCCCCGGGGCTCGATGCGCTGCTGGCCGTGGCCCGACAGCTGGGCGACCCCATCGTGGTGGCCCCTGCCGAACACGAGTCGGGCTGCAGCCATCGCGTCACCACGGGGAGCAAGTTCCGCGTCGTGGTGCACAATGAAGTCCGCTACGCCGTGGAAGGAACGCCGGCCGATTGCGTGCGTGTGGCCCTGCATCGCTATTTGACCGAGCCGACCTGGGTGCTGTCGGGCATCAACGCCGGGGGCAACCTGGGCGCCGATATCCATCATTCGGGCACCGTCGCCGCGGTGCGCGAGGCGGTCATCCATGGCTGCCCGGGCATCGCGCTTTCCTACTATCACAAAGGGCTGTGGGACTGGGACTGGCCCCGCGCGGGCCGCTGGGTCGCTCCGATCATCCGCGATCTGATGAACCAGCCCTGCTCGCCCAACACGTTCTGGAATGTGAACCTGCCCGATCTCGAGGCGGGCTCGGCCGACCCCAAGGTGGTCTATTGCCCGGTCGATCCTCATCCGTTGCCCCTGAGTTTTCGCCTCGACGGCGATTACTGGCACTACGACGGCAACTACCACAAGCGCAAGCGGCAGCCCGGCTCGGACGTCGATGTCTGCTTCTCGGGCAACATCGCCGTGTCGAAAGTCAGCGTGCTGTGATTTTGCTGGCAGCAAGGTAATGCGGCCCGCCTCCGGCACGACAGGGATGGTGAGTCGACGGGCAAATCTGTCCTGTTCGGGAAACACATCATGAACAAGCTGTGTGTCGTCGGGGCGTTGCTGTTCGGCGTGCTGGCGTGCCTGGAGACCGACCTGCGTGCCGCACGGGTGGACGTGGCCGTGGTGCCTCAGAGAGTTGTGCCAGGCAACACGGCGACGGTTCAGCCGGTCCCTCTCGACTGGCCCGAAGACAATGCGCCCAACATCGAGAACGATGATATTGACGGCGATCCGGACCTCCCGACCAACTACAACGTCGAACGCATCGAAGAAGTTGCAATTCCCGGGCCAGTGCTCCTCCCGATGCCGCCGGTCATCGTGCGGTAAGCGGACTGGAGATAAACGCAAAAAGAACGGGCTTCCGGCCTGCAGGCGGGAAGCCCGTTGCGATTTCGGCGATTCGCTCAGAAGAGCTGGTGGATGGGCTCGTTGGCGGCGAGCATGTCATTCACCTTGGCAGCGCCCGGATCGAGGCGGAGCTGGCCCGCGTCGAACAGGGTATGCAGGATGGTGCCGAGCAGGTTCTCGGCGCCGACCGGATCACGGGCCGGGACCCCCGCCTTGTCGTCGGAAGCACCGATCACCTGACCCATCTTGAGACCGCCGCCGGCCAGGGCCAGCGTGCACAGGTTGCCCCAGTGATCGCGGCCCGCCTTGTTGTTGATCTTGGGCGTGCGGCCGAACTCGCCCGTGATCACGAGCAGGATCTTGTCGCTCAGCCCGCGCTGCTCGACGTCTTCCAGGAACGCCGACACGGCGCGGTCCACCGCGGCGCCAAGGACGGGCATGCCGTCGTCGATGCCGAAGGCGTTGCCGTGCATGTCCCAGCCGGCACTGGTGACGGTGACGAAGCCGCAGCCCGCTTCGCACAGGCGGCGGGCCATCAGCATCTGCCTGCCCAGCGCGATGGGCTGGAAGTTCGGCGTCGTGTTGCGCTTCTTCTTGAGCACGGCCGGCGGGATGCGGATGTCGGCCGTGTCGTACTTGCGCAGGACTTGTGGGTTCTCTTTTTCGAGGTTGAAGGCGTCGGCCACGCCGCCCAGGATGACGTCGAAGGCCTGCTGCTGGAGCTTGTCGTGCCCGTCGACGTCGAGGACGTCGCGGCGGAGCTGGTCGAGGTTGCGGAGCAGGTTGCGGCGTGTGTCGAGCAGTTCGCGCGAGACCTTGAGCTGCATGTTGCTCATGATGGTGCCGCCCGCCGAGGGATCGAAGGGGGCATAAGTCGGGCCAAACGTCCCCGGGTTGGCGACGCGCGCCTTGTACGAGGCGAGCCCCTTGAACTTGTCGCCGGCGGCGGCGGGCTCGATCAGTGCGTTGTTCGGCATGCCGCTGCGCGGGTTGGTCACGCCGGCCACCGACGCGTAGACCGAGCCGAGCATGCCCTTGGTGGAATTGCCGCCCGACATGACCAGCTCGGTGGCAGGCGCGTGGCTGCCGTTGCCGTGCCGGAAGGAGCGGACGATGGCCATCTTGTGGGCGTGCTTGGCGAGGTTTTCGAAGTTACCGCCGAAGGTCACGCCGGGCAGCGAGGTCTTCACCTCGCCGGTCATCGAGCGATACTCGGCCGGCGCCGTCATCTTCGGGTCGAAGGTTTCAATGTGGGTCGCGCCGCCCGCAAGGAAGAGAACAACAACCGACTTGTCCTTGAAGGCCGACGGGGTTTCGGAGTCGGCAGCGCCGGCCTTCTGGGCCAGCAAACCGGGCAACGACAGGCCGCCCAGTGCGCCGATCTTGAGCATCTCGCGGCGGGAAACGCCTTCACAGGTGCGGGTGCAACCGTCAGTGAAGATCGTGAACATGTAGCCCCCTTTTGGCAGTGTTTGGGGTTGGTGCGGTCCAATCCGGTAAGGAGACTCAGGCGGGATGATTGCCATCTCGGTGGGATAGCGAGTGACCTCCTTTCGGCGGGATGGCAGCTAGCGGAAGTCAGGAACCCTGGGGGGGTGGGGCCCAGCAGGCAAGTTCAGTTTACTATAATTCATCTCCCCCGCGCGTCCAGCAGAATCCGACCGCGCCAGAAGGGGGCAGCCCCGCGCAGGCCCCGGGAAAAAACGGCAGCCACAACCCACCGTCGCCGTCTCTTTCTCATATCTGTCTCATTCGCGGCGGGGTATACTCAAAGGTTGAGAGGGAAAGAGTTTGAGAAGGGGGCCGACGTGAGACTGTTGCTCGTGGAAGACCACAAGCCGCTCGTCAAGGCGTTGCGGCAAGGGCTGGAAGAAGAAGGTTTCGCCGTCGACGTGGCCTACGACGGCGAGGAGGGCAACTACAAGGCCCGCCACACGGAGTACGACGTCATCATCCTCGACGTGATGCTGCCCAAGGAGAACGGTTTCGACCTCGTCAAGCGCTGGCGCCGCGACGGGCTGGAAACGCACGTCCTGATGCTGACAGCGCGCGGGCAGACCGAAGACCGCGTCCGCGGCCTCGACCTTGGCGCCGACGACTATCTCACCAAGCCCTTCCAGCTCGAGGAATTGCTGGCCCGCCTGCGGGCCCTGCTGCGCCGCCGCTACCGGGCCAAGGATCCGATCATCCGCGTCCACGATCTCGAGATCGACACGGCCAGCCGCCGCGTCAAGCGCGGGGGCAAGAACATCCATCTCACGCCCCGCGAATACGGGCTGCTCGAGTTCCTCGCCTTCCACGTCGGCGAGGTCGTCTCGCGCACGCAGATCTGGGAACATCTTTACGACGAACACGACGAGAGCACCTCGAACGTGGTCGACGTCTACATTGGCTACCTGCGGAACAAGATCGACAAGAATTTCGAAGCGCCCTTGATCCTGACGCGCTGGGGTGAGGGCTACCTCTTGCGGGGTGAGGACGAAACATGAGATCGATCCGGCTCTCGCTGGTGCTCTGTTTCCTGGTGCTGCTGGCCCTGGCGCTGGGCACCGTGTCGTGGTTCGTCTATCGCACCACCAAGCAGAGCCTGACCGACAAGGAGCGGGCGGCCCGCGAGCTGCTCCAGCAGCAATACACCAGCCTGTGTAAGACCGAGCACGAACTGCTCGACACGCACATTCTGCAGCGGGCGCAAACACTGGCCCGCATGGCGCAAACGCAGTGGGGTTTCGGCTCGCCCGTGCCCTTGCAAGTCTCGGGGATTGCGGGAGTGGCCAACACGCCGCTGGGCGCGCTGGCGTTGCCCGCCTGGCTGGAGGCGGCCGAGCGGCGCCGCCGTTTGCCCCACATCACCATCGATTTTGCCGAAGACGTGCTCGAGGAAGACTGGGACGGCGTCGATCGCGAGTATTTCCAGACCAGCGATTTCTTCGGCAGGCCGCTGCAACGATCGACATCGATGGGCAAGTTCGCGTTTGCCCTCGACGGCCGCCACATGCACGAACAGCTGGCCCTCTTCGAATCGCACTTCGACGATAGCGAGGTGAACGGCAAGCAGGTGCGTCGCGTCACCTTGAAGGCGCCGGTGTCAAAGTTCACGTTCAATCCGGGCCCGCCGCCGCAGCGCGGCCGGCGCGGCAATGGCAGGCCCAATCCGAACGCGCGCCGCCCGCAACCCAATGGCGATGAAGAACAGGACGAGCGCCCTGGCCCGCCGCGCGGCCGCGGGCCCATGTCGCGCGGCTCCACTCCCATCATTTTCATCCTCTGCGCCAGCGAGACGGGCGAACGCGACCTGGCCCTGGCCGGCTTCAAGCAGAAGCTCGACGGCGACCTCAGCCAGCTCGAATCAGCCTCGCTGGCCACGCTGGCTGACGTGCGCACCAAGCTCTGGACCATCGCACTGGGCACGTTTGCCGTCGCCGCCATCGGCGGCTTCTGGCTGGTCCGCCTCGGGCTGTCGCCGCTCGAACGTCTCTCCGAGGCGGTGGGGGCCATCTCCGAACGCGACTTCCGTTTGCCACTCAAGGGGGATGAAGAAAAGCTGCCCCGCGAGTTGCGGCCCATTGTCGATCGCCTGCAGCAAACGCTGGCCATGCTGGAGCGTGCCTTCGCGCGCGAGCGCCAGGCCGCGGCCGACATCTCACACGAGCTGCGCACGCCGCTGGCGGCCCTCCTGGCCAGCACCGAGCTCGGGCTGCGCAAGACGCGCACGCCCAACGAGTATCGCCAGATCCTCGAGAACTGCCATCTGAGCAGCCAGCAAATGAGCCGGCTGGTGGAGAGGCTGCTGGCCCTGGCCCGCCTCGATGCGGGCGTGGACACGTATTGCCCGCGCGAGATCGACGCCGCCGAGATCGTCCGCGAGTGTGCCAGCCTGGTCAAGCCGCTGGCCGAATCGCGCGGGCTCGACCTGCGCGTGAACTGTCTCGAGACGGCCCCGCTCCACAGCGATCCCGACAAGCTGCGCGAGATCGTCAGCAACTTGCTCTCGAACGCGGTGGAATACAACGTGCCCGAGGGCTCGGTCGACCTCGCGCTCAAGCGGCACAACGGCACACTGGAGATCGACGTACACGACACGGGCGTGGGCATCTCGCCCGAAGCGTGTGCCCGCATCTTCGATCGCTTCTACCGCGCCGATCCCTCCCGCGCCAGCGACGGGCTGCATGCCGGCCTCGGCCTCGCCATCGTCAAGGGCTACCTCGACATCATGGGGGGCTCCATCTCGGTGGATTCCAGCCCGCAACAAGGCACCACCTTCCACGTCAAGCTGCCCGTGCGGGACAAGGATTAGCTACAACGGAGACCACCGGCTTGCTGGCTCTTTCCTATAACTACATCCCTGAGCTCCAGCGCATCAAAGCAGCCTACGAATGGTTCTTGAGGGCGACGCCATAGTCCTCCGCCGTGAAGACGAAACCGGCCGCGCCGGCCAACTTCACCACGGCAGCGATCGTGGCCTGCTCCAGGCTGTGGCCAGGTGATCGAACGACGGCGCGTTCTGTTCGGCCCCTGGCGACATGGTCAGCCCCGCTTGCGCAATGGAGGCCTATTTCTGATTGCTCTTAGCCATTGCAGGATTTTCCTTTGCGTCAAAACACCGGTCCCGAAAGGCGAAAAGTGCGCAAACAAACGCCTCAAGTCACAGTGGCCAAACGACTTTCGCACCTGGTGTTGACACCGAGCGACCTTGGTTGACAGATCATTCGGACACCTCCCATCAATGCGCAGCGGGCTAATTTACCATAATGCTACGCTGGGCCGGGGAAAAGTACGTGTCAGGTTTGTCTGTCCGTGAACGGACGCTTGCACACTTCGCTTGCACAGGAAGCCGGTTATGCAAGTCGCCTCAGGTCATTGCCGCTTGACGATTTAAGGCAAAACTCGCCGAATTGCAACTGTGCAAGCACCCAGGCCTTGGCCCGCGTGCTCATGCCGTAACTGCTGACTCCCATATGAGTTTTGTTGCCGACACGGATTCGGCAGCGCCCCGCAATGGCACTCACTCCACTACATTTACCGGTCACACGTCTGAATGGCACTTGCGCATTGGGCCAGTTTCCCCATAATGTTGCGCCGGGCCGCGGAAAAGTACGTGTCAGGTTTGTCTGTCCGC
>JBFWSD010000330.1:0-6962 GCA_050248575.1 Gemmataceae bacterium | reverse complement strand
CTCCGTCAACCTGGTCGATCCGCAGCGCGGGCTGTTCATCGTGGCGATTCCCGAAGGGGGCGGCCACAAGTACGTCGAATACAAGATCAACGACGCCACCAAGTTCTACGGGCTCGACAAGAAAGAAATGAAAGACGGCTTCAAAGCGGAAGCTTTTCAGAGCCCGGACAAGCGGCTCAATTTGCCCATCAACCTGGTCTTCGATCCCAGCGGGCAGGTGAAGGCGATTGCCCTCGACAACCGGCCCCCAACCCCTTGAGTTTGATCGAATCAGACGAGCTGAAGCAAGTAGCCCGGCTGCTGCGGACCCACCGTGGACCAGTAGCCGGGCTTCTTGTTTACAAGGTGCGGGGCAGCCGTGAGGCTGCCGCGTGGAAATCCTGCGCCGTCTGAAAGCGCCGGGCCGGCTCGCGCTCGATGGCCTTGTTCAAGAACTCCACCGTCAAGTCGTCCAGGTCGGGCTTGAACTCGCGCGGGTTCTTGCCGGGCTGTGTTTTCATCAAATGTTGCCCGCTGCTCGCCTTCTCCCAGGGCAAGCCGCCCGTCAGCAACTCGAACGCCGATACTCCCAGCGCGAACAGGTCGACGCGCTGATCGGTGGTCTGACGCTTCACCACCTCGGGAGCGAGGTAATCGGCCGTGCCGGTGCGATTGCCGGGCCGGCAGAACTCCGGCTTGAACGGGATGCTCAGGCCGAAGTCGATGTGCTTCAGGATCCCCTTCTTGGTCACCATCATGTTGCGCGGGCAGACGTCGCGATGCACGTAGCCCTGCGCGTGGATGTAGGCCAGCCCGTCGGACATCTGCAAGAGCACATTCACGCGCCGCGTATCCAGCTTGTCGGCGTGGTTCTCGATCAGGAAGTTGAGGCCGTAGCCATCGATCAACTCCATCAGCAGGAAGGCTTCTCCTTCGGTGGTCAGCCCGTGTTCGAAGGACTCGACCAGGTTGCGGTGGTGCAAGGCGACGCTGATCGCTCCCTCGGCAGGCTTTTTCAGCCCGGTGAAGCGTTCCTCGAAGCGGGCGGTTTTTTCCTTGTCGAGCAACTTGAGGCAGTACATCTTGCCCGTGGCCCGTTCGCGCACGGGGGACACCTTCGACATGCTCCCCTGCGTGTTCTTGCCGAACATCTCGAAGCGTTTCTTGACATCGAGGGGGGCTGCCCCCCCTTCGTTGCCGAACAGGTTCTTGAACATTCACACTCCTCGAACAGTGCGCATGCAGAGTGCAGAATGCAGAATGAAACCTTCGCAGTTTCCCCAAGACGGAGAGGTCCTGGGGGCGAGTCTGCTATCGCCAGTATAGATCAATGTACAGGCCGCAGACCGCAGAACCCGCACGGTTTCGTACGATTCGGCATGCTGCGTTTTGCTTCTGCCCTGCTCAGTAGTCGCAGAAGTCGATGAGGCGGGCCACTTCGGTGCGCAGGTCCTTGCGGTGGATGATGCGGTCTACGAAACCGTGCTGGAGCAAGAACTCGCTGGTCTGGAACTTCTCGGGCAGCTCGAGGCGGACGGTGTTCCAGATCGTGCGGCGGCCGGCAAAACCAACCAGGGCGCCGGGCTCGGCCAGCGTGATATCGCCTTGCAGGGCGAAGCTGGCGGCCACTCCGCCCATGGTCGGATTGGTGAGGATCGAGATATAGAGTCCGCCGGCGCGATCGTAGCGGCCGAGGGCGGCGGAAATCTTGGCCATCTGCATGAGCGACAGGATGCCTTCCTGCATGCGGGCGCCGCCGCCCGAGCCCGACACGATGATGAGGGGCAGCTTGAGCCGCAAGGCTTCCTCGACGGCCCGCGTCAGCTTTTCACCCACCACCGAGCCCATGCTGCCCGCCATGAAGGCGAAGTCGGTGACGCCGAAGACCACGGGGCGGCCGCGAATGTAGCCCCGCCCCACCACGGCGGCATCGTGCATGCCAGTCTTCTTCTGCTCCGCTTGCAGGCGCTGTGCGTAGGGCAGTCGATCATGGAAGCCGAGCGGATCGCAGGGCCGCAGATCCGTGAACCATTCCTCGAAGCTCTCCTCGTCGAGGAGTTGCTTGATGCGCAGCGCGGCGGGCAAGTAAAAATGGTGCCCGCAGTCCGGGCAGACGTTGAAGCGGCTCTCCGATTCCTTGCGGAAGATGGTCGACTTGCACTGCGGACAGCGAATCCACAGCCCTTCCGGGACACCGCGTTTTGGCCTGTTCACGGTGGACATGGTCTTGCTACCGAGACAAGTGAAGCACCCAGGGCGATGTTACAGTGTAATTAGGCGGGGCAAAACCGTCCAGACACAACCGTGATGAAGCCGCGGCCCGCGAAGGTCTTCCGCTGGCCTACCAGCGGTAACTGTACTGCAGGAAGAACAGTTCGGGCGACGGGCCCGGTCCCGTCTGGGCCAGGAAGCTGCCCTGGTAGAGCTTGGAATAGCCGACCACGATGTCGGCGTGCTTGCCCAGGTGGAAATTGAGGATGAGGTCGAGCTCGTCGCCCACGTTGGTGCCGGCGGCGCCGGTGGGATCGCGGCGCAGGGGCACGCCGCCCGCGCTGTAGAGGGCGTCGCGGGCGCTCGCCAGCTCGAAGTGATGATACTGCAGCCACACCATGATCCACTTGTTGGGGAACAGGTAGAGGTGGGCATTCGCGTCGTGGATGTTCTGCCGCGCCACCAGGTCGAGCCAGCCCAGGTAGTAGTGGCCGAACGGGAAGAGCTGGCGGAAGGTGTTGACCGTTTCGCCGTCGGGGCTGTTGGTGCCCGAGGCGTAATCGTAATAGACCCAGAACGTGGGGTCCCAGGGGAGTCGATCGGAGTGATAACCGAGGCCGCAGGTGCTGGCCCCGGCAGCGGTGCTTTCACCATCTTGCTCGCCCAGCTGATACATCAGCTCCACATCCACGAGCCAGCGCTGTTCGAAGTTACGGTAGTAGCGCGTGCCCAGGGTGCTCACGTTGTAAGGGGCCACTTCCAGCCCCAGGCGGTTGAGAGTATTCGTGTTGTCGAGGAAGAGATAGTAGGCGTCGAGCGTGGTGCCGGCGCGCGGCTTGTAGGTGTTCCAGAAGCCGGCGAAGTTCTGGTTGTTGTCGATGGAATCCAGTCGGGTGGGGTTGGGAATGACCGGTTGAACCCAGAACAGGTGGGTCTCGAACTTCTCGCCCTGGCGAAAGGCGCGCACGCCCTGGAAGGTGCGGCGGGTGTTGGCCCATTCGAGCGGCGAGATGAGCCGCTGCGAGCCGAGCAGCAGCTCCTGGCGGCCGCCGCGCACGTAAACGGGCTGGTCGGCGATCTCGGCCACCTTCACGTCGATGAACGCGTTCAAGAAGTCGCCGAAGTTGCGGTCGATCACCAGCGGCGGCAGATTCTGATTCAGCGACTGGGCATCGATGAACTCGACGAACAGCCTGAACTTGTCGAGGTAACTCAGGTCGCCATAGGTGCGGACGCGGAACAGGTCGTAGTTGTTGTTGAAGCCGCTGAGCCGGCTGTTCACCTCGTTTTCGTGCCGCCACCAGAACGAGCCGCCCGTGCTGAACAGCCACTTTTCGCCGATGTGGATGCGGTGCAGGCAGTCGAAGTAATCGTGATCGGTGTTCTTCGGGTTATCGAGGTACTTGAAGTTGGCGTTGAAGAAGCAGTCGGCCCACAGACCGAAGCGCGGATAGCCGTACTGCGGCGGCTTCTGCCGGTACGTGCCGGTCAGCACGTCCATGAGCGAATAGTACCCCGGGCCGGTGGGCACGATGGGCGCGTTGCCTAGCGGGGGCAAGGTCAGGATCACGGGCACCTTCGACCAGTCGAAGGAACTGGCACCGTCGCAGCAACAGCAGGGCTGGCCGCCAGGGACAGCGGACGGCGTGGCCACGTCCTCGAGTTTCTCGGGTAGGGCCGCCGCGTCCATGGGGATCGGCTCGGGGTCTGCCCAGTCCTGGCCCGGCGCAGGGCCCGCGAGCAGCAAGGCAGCCAGCAAAACGGGCAAACCTGGTCGATGGTAGCGGTCCTTCCGGCTCTTCATGACATTCGCTCCTGGCGGCTGGCGATTACCCTATCTAATTCGTACGAATATCCGGCATCCATCAGCGGTTCTTGCCGCGCGGGGTGCAACGAGTGCCACGACCGCACGGTTTTTCCCGATCGAAGCAGCTGTAAAGGCAATCTTCGCCTGGACCTGTCGACGAACAGGCGTTCATTCGTCTACTTTCGTCTGGGCCGCGCCCGGGAAGGATATAGCGTCGGGCGGAAGGGTCCACTATGATAAACAGGTCGCTGAACTCTTCCCAAGGAGTCGCCGTCATGCGTTGCTGTCTTGCCGTCTTGCTGCTGAGCGTGTCGCTGGCCCCGGCCCAGGCCCAGAAGAAGACCACCGTGTTGCACTGGTACGGGCAATCCTTCTTCTCGCTGGAAACCAGCAAGGGAACCAAGGTCGTCATCGACCCGCACCTGATCGAGGTCTACGGCCGCCCCATGCCCAAGGCCGATGTCATCCTGGTCAGCCACTTCCACAACGATCACACCCAGCTGGGCGCCGTCGAGAACCCGCGCGACGCCAAGATCGTTTACGGCCTGCAGGTCGAAGGCAAGAAGACGGACTGGAAGCTCATCGACGAGACGGTCAAGGACGTGAAGATCCGCAGCGTGGGCACCTACCACGACGACATGCAAGGGCTGGAACGCGGCAAGAACACCATCTTCATCATCGAAGCGGACGGCATGCGTTTCGTCCACCTCGGCGACCTGGGCCACCAGCTGACGCCCGAGCAGGTGCGCCGCATCGGCCCGGTCGATGTGCTCATGATCCCCGTGGGCGGCATCTACACCCTGAACGGCGCCGAGGCCAAGAAGGTGGTCGAGGCCATCAAGCCCAAGAAGTACATCATTCCGATGCACTGCGGCACCAACGTCTTCGAAGACGTGCTGCCCGTGACCGAGTTCATCGAGGATCAGAAGAACGTCAAGCGTTTCGGGGGCAACCGCCTGGCCGTAGAATCGGACCTGAAGACCGACCAGCCGATCATCGCGGTGCTGAACTGGAAGTGACGTTTCGCGATGCATCGTTGCGCCTGTGCGCGGGCGCAACGATGCATTCTCCAACAAGCCCGATCTGGCATGAACGACGAACGGCGACCGGCGGAGAGCGAAGAGCCGGCGTCGACGCCCGCACGCTGGCCGGCCCTCTTTCCGCGCAGCCAGGATCCACTCTTTCTGCTCAACCAGCATCGCCGTCTCTTGCGTGTGAACCGCGCCTTCGAGGAGGCGAGCGGGCTCACAGCCGCCGAGTTACGCGGGCTGCTCTGCTCCCTGAAACAGCTTGATTCTGCCGATGCGGCCCAGGCGCTGGCCGCGGGCCTGACGCCGCCGGGCGAGGTGCTGGCCGGGCAGCCCGGCCGCGTGCGGCGGCTGATGCCCCTGCCCGCCGGCCGCTCCTACTGGGACATTGACTTCTTGCCCTTGCACGATGCGCGGGGCCGCCTGCGCGTGCTGGGCAAGGTGAGCCCGTCTGCTGTCGAGCCCACGGTCGACGAACAGCCCGTGCCGGGGGAGTTGCTCGCTCTCCGCGAGTCGCTCGGATTTCGGTATCGGCTCGATGACCTGGTCGGTGCGGGCCCGGCCCTGCGGCGCGTCCGCGAGCAGGCTCGGCTGGCGGGCTCGAGCCGCGTGCCCGTGCTGATTGTCGGCGCAGCGGGCACGGGCAAGGGCTGGCTGGCACGCGCCATCCATCATGCCGGCGCCGAGAGCACGCGTTACTTCGCGGCCCTCGATGCGGGCCGCTTGCCTGCCCTGGCCCTCGAGCAAGTGCTGTTCGGCTTGCGCGGGCTCACGCAGAGAGCCGACCTGGCCACCCTGGTCTTGCACGAGCCGGGCGACATGCCCCTCGATCTGCAAGCCCGCCTGGCCGATTGGCTCGACGAATCCCCCGCCGGCGGGCCGCGGCTCATTGCCACCGCCCGCGGCACCGACGCCACGCAGGCACGTTTCCTCGACCGCCTGCAAGCAAGGCTGAGCACGCTGGTAATCACCTTGCCCCCGCTCGGTGAACGCCGCGAAGACTTGCGCGAATGGATCGACCGCCTCGGCGCCGGCGAAGCGAAGCTCGAGCTCTCGGCCCAGGCGTGGGAGGCGCTCAGGGCCTACACGTGGCCCGGCAATCTGCGCGAACTGCGCGGCGTGCTCCTGCAACTGGGCCAGCGCGTGAAGGGCAGACCCGTCGACCTGCTCGACCTGCCCGCGCATATCCGGCTGCTGGTGGCGGCCCAGAACGAAGCGCTGCCCGCGCCGCTGCCCGCCATCAAGCTCGACGAAGTACTCGAACAGGTGGAAAAGAGGCTGATCACGCTGGCCATGGCCCGCGCCAAGGGCAACAAGAGCAAGGCCGCCGAGTTCCTCTCGATCTGGCGGCCCCGGTTGCTCCGCAGACTCGAAGCCCTCGGGCTCAGCGACAAGAAGGGCGACGACCCGGGCGATCGTGAAGGCCCCAAGCAACCTTGACCAAAAGAAACGTGGCGAATGCTCGAATTTACCGACAAGCGGGCAGCATTGCGCGAATACACGACGGCCCCGATGGTCTGTCGCAGTTGCGGAGCGGTGTCCGATTTGACGTGTACCGACGAGGCAACCCGGGCCGCCTTGATTGAGGCAGCCTACCGGGACGAACTCCGCGATGAGCTCGACCTGCTCCAGCGGGCCGACCGGTTGTTCAAGCGCTTCCCGCATTCGCGGCATCCGGTCAAGGTCGCCAGGGAACAGCTGGATCCTGGGCCCTGCCCATGGGTGTCGGACCCGGAGTTCGCGCGGGCGCTGCTGGCGGAGCGCGGTCGCTATGATTTCCTCAGCAGCTCTTCGTTCTACTTACCGGCGCGGCTGAGGTGCGTGCTCGAACAGGCCGCGATCATGGACCGGTCCCCCGAACCCCCACGGTTCGAGTGCCCGGCATGCGGGTTCGTGCCGTTGCGTCTGGATGCTGCGTGTTTTGAGCGGCTGGGGTA
>JBFWSD010000329.1:0-6965 GCA_050248575.1 Gemmataceae bacterium | reverse complement strand
CCAAATCGTCGAACACTTGTCGCACCTTGTCGCGATCGGCTGTAGGCGCATGAATGCCGACGATTTCATGTTTGTATGCCAACGGCCCCTCATCCCAATAGGCCATAGGCAATAATTCATTCTCGCGAATCAACCCCAGCGGGGGGGCAAACAATTGTGCAGAACGAGACCTACCGAAATGTGTTGCCTTTACCACGCCGATGCTTTCCCGATCGATTCCCGAAGCGGTCAATGCGGATGTAGGCAAGTAGGGACTTCCGGTGATGTGTTCCCCTGGTTGTTTGCCACTTCGACCTTCAATGAACCCTTCTGCCATTAGCCAGCCGCGCTCCTCAACATACTGCGCGAGCGTCCTCACCTGCCGCAGTTTTGCCGCGATGGCTGCCAGGCGACCTCCACCGAGCAAATTGGCGCGAGCAGCCTTCGCATCCCTGGCGACCTCGTCCACGGACAGGTGATGCCGATCATAATGGTCCAGCTCAAAGCCAATTCTCTCGGCAGTCCTGAACGTCCTTCGAAAAGTAAGGTGCGTGAACCGCGAGGTCTTGTCTCCTCCGACCAGAACCGCGACCGTCTTGGGGTCGGCCCCCGCGTACAAGCCACGGATCGAGGTGAAGTCGAGCACGGATTCCACCCGGCCTGTTCGGGCCACAAAGCTACGGAACCCGTGACTCTGAAGATTGTAAAGGAAGCTCGACGGCTGAATGAGGCAGAGCCGACCTGTCTCGGTCAGCATCTCCAGGCACCGGTCCAGGAACAGGTAAGCGATCTGCTTGTCTGGAATCTTACCGCGTTCCGCGACGCGGCGTGCGTTGGACCGCTGGGCGGGCTCGGTAAACTTCGATTCAAAGGGAGGGTTGCCGACGATCAGGTCGAACTCACGATCCAGTAGACAGGATGAGGCGGCGTGACCGGGCTCGCACGCCTCGAAAAAGTCGGCCTGCCAGAGGTTATGATCGCGGAGCGGGTCGAAACGCAGTTCGCTCCAGATCACGTTCGGCTGGAGCGAGTCGCAGACAGCAAGCGCCAGACTGAACGCCGTCAGATCCACGGCCTCACGACTCAGCTCGACGCCGAAGATCTGATTGCGCAAGATCGACTTGAGAGTATCGACATTCGGCGTGCGCCACTGATGCCGCGCTCGCCAGACATTCACCAACCGGCGAAAGGCGCCGACCAGGAAAACTCCGGAGCCGCACGCCGGGTCAAGTGTGCGCTCGCGGCCGGTGAGCTTGTCGTAGGGCATGGCAACGTCGAGGAGCAGTGCCGCGAGGAACGGCGGCGTGTAGACGGCGGTGCTGCCCCGAACGAATCGCTGGTACAGGTGGCTGATGATGTCCACGGGGAGGTGGTCGAACGAGTAAAGCTCCCACAGGTAGCGTTGTTCGCCAAGAGTCCTCGCCTCGACCAGCCGCGCAAAGCTGCGTAGCGCGTTTTTCGTGAGCCGTGTGTTTTCGGGCAGGCGGAACACGTCGCCGTTGAACTTCTTCTCCAAGGTCTCCAGGAGCTTCGATACCTCGTCCGGTTCCCCGCCTTGCAGGACATCCAGAAATGACCGCGCACCCTTGCGGAAGCGACCAAACCAGCCCTCGCCGGGAAAGACTCCTCGGTCTTCGAGATACTTGACTAGTACGGTCAGCAGCAACAGCCGCCGCAACACGGGGTTCGTTTCGCCCTCGAGTTCCTGATCGGTCTCCACGACAGCTTGTATCAACGACTGGTGGGCTGCCTGCTCGTGGTGGGCAAGCGCTTGATTCGCGGGTTCTTCCCAGAATGTCCCATCTGCCAGCCGCCGTGCCGAGAATCGCTGCCTGGCGGCGAGCGCCGCATCGACGCGCGAGGCTACCTCGAGTTGCTCCGCAGGACCGTAGCGCCGCTGGCCATCGTTCCAGAAATCTGGCCCGCGTGCGCAGCTTAACACATCGATGCGTGTAGGCCACGCGATGTAGATCAGCGGGACGACGCCGAGGAGCCACAAGTCGTGGTGCGATTTCGCCAGCTGCCCTTCGCTGAGCCGCTCCGCAGTGTTGTCGATCACGAAGGCGGCTGGCTGCGATGAACGCGTGTCGTCAAATCTGCGGAAGAAGATGTAGTCGACAGCATCGAACGCCTGGGCAGTGCGCACGAGCGCGGCTTCGTCAACGCGCAGTTTCACCGGTGGGCGGCGCACGGAAACGAGGCCTTCAAGCGTATCACCGGAGGTGGGGTCGAGGCCGACCGCACCAAGCACTGAAGTAGGCATGCGCGACCTTGATGCTCTCTTCTGCGGCTGGAACTCATGAATCTCTGAATACCCGGTGGCGGGAAAAAGTCTAGCATGCACCATTCTTCCATGCGATGCCAGTTCCTACGCCACACACCCTGAGACCACAGTAAAGATGCCCGTGGCTGCTCACTGCGCCGTCGGAGCCATCAATCGATACGCCCCCGTTCAGGGTCGGCCTTCAAACTCGACTCTACTCTGGTGCGTGAGGGAGACGGTCCTCGTGGTGAAGGCATAGAAGAGATGCCAGGAATGGGACCGCTTTCAGCTTTCAGCGGGAGAACAAGAAATACTGGATCTTCCAATTCACCTAGTGGAAATCCCGCTATCAGCCATCCGTCGGAAACACCAGCATCGTCTCCAGATGCTCGCCCGCGGCCATGGTCGCGGGCCGCGCGTAACCCAGTTCCCGCATGTGTCGCTGTAGCGCCACGGTCAGTTCCCAGCGGGCCACCGGGCCCTGGCGCGGGTGCAGCCGCACTCCTTCCGCCACGAGCCGGCGGTATTGCTCCGGGCCGCCCGTGCTCCACATGTCCTCGAAGCCCGCATAGTGGACGATGCGCGTGGCGCGGGGCTGCCAGCGGGCGATGTACTGCGCCAGCTTCTCGAAGTGAATGTGCCCGACCGGCCGGTTCACGGTAACCCTGGGATCGCCCCACAAGGTCGCTTCGGCGATCAGCAAGTCGGGCTGCTGAAAGAGAGGATGATCGGCCCGCCCGCCCGCCTGGGCCTGCCCGCTTTCGGCCGGATGAAAATCGACAAAGTCGAAGAGGCAGACCACCCGGGCCGCTTCGTTGCCCTTCTCGAAAGTGAAGATGCTGGCCGCCGATTGCCGGTAGTGGGCCACCTCGAGAAAGGTAACTTGCAGCCGGGCCTCGTCGTCTTGCCAGAGCGTGGCGGGCTGCCCGGGCGCCGCGGCCGTGTGCGCCAGGTACTTCGCCTGGAAGGGAAAATGCCCGTCGACCACGTCGCTCCAGGTGGTGGGCAAGCAGCACACGCGAATGGGCGGCGTCTCCTCGCCGCGCAGCTTGTGCCACCAGTGCCGATCGCCGCACAGGGCATCCAGGCCGAGGCAATGATCGGCGTGGCTGTGGCCAAACACGACCCAGTCGAGCGGAAAGGCGGGCGGAAAGAGGTCGTCGGCTTCGATCACGCGCGGGATGTCCGGCCCGACGTCGAGGAGCACGTGGAGCAGGCGGCGGTCGTCCTTGAAGAGGAAGAGACTGACGCTGGTGGAAGCGCGCGGCCCGTGGCGGCCCCGCCCCTGCGGAGCGAAGGCCGCGTTGACTCCGTTCAACCTGACCACGAGCTCGTGCATGCGATCATCGTCCTCACTTCAAGTGATCGAGCAGCCAGCGGGCCGGATCGGTGGGCCTGGTTTGCACGGCGAGGTTGTTGGCAGCCCGTTCCTTGTCGTAAGCGCGACGGGCTCCCGCGTAGAGCTGGGCCAGGTCGTCGTCGTTGACCAGACGATCCTGGCCGTCGACGAGCGCTTCCAGCCGCACGGGCCGCGGCGCGAGCACGGCGGTCACATCGCCCAGATCGCCCGCGGCAAACACGCCGGGCACCACCACGTCATGCGGCACATACGTGAACGGGCTGCCGAAGACCGATTCGTACGCAGCCAGCCCGCCGCGGGCATAGACCGCGCGGACGTCGTCTTCGTAGAGAGGGGCCAGCAAGGCGAGCAGCCCGCCCAGCGGCTCGGCCTGATGGGGCCGCCCGCCAATGCCGCGCGGCACTTTCAAGTCTCGCTCGGCGGGATTGACCGGCGCGAAGGAATCGCCCCAGAGGGCCAGCTTCTTCGCATCCACATCCTCGCGCGAGCGCAGATAGCGGAGCACGGCGCGGAGATCGCGCAGCCTGCTGCCAAGCAGGGGGGTGCCGTTCATGAGCGCGGTGGCGGAAAGCGACGACGCCGTGCTGCGTCGCCCGCGCTCGCCGCCCGGGCTGGTCTCGCCCGTGCCGCGCAGGTCGGGCAAGCAGACGCCCACCTTGCCCGCGAGCAGTTCGTCGATCGCCGGGCTGCGTTCTTTCAGGAAAGCTTGCTTGCCCTCCTGGGCCACCGCGACCACCACGGGCACCTTCTGGCCCGCAGGCATGAGCAAGAGCACCGGCACGACGATGCCGGGCTCGGTGGCGAGGTGAATCCGTTCCACCGTCACGCCGGGCAAGGCGTCCTTGTCGATGACGGCGCGGCGGACAACGGGCTCTTGCCTGGGCGTGACGTTGCCCAGCAGACGAAGCCAGTCGAGCTGCAGGGCCTCGCGTTGCTTGTCGAGATCGAGCTTGGCCAGCTCGACGCGGCGCGTGAGCGCGCGGCGGCGAGCCAGGTCGCCCGCCACCTCATGCACGGGTCTCTCCTTCATCTCCTGGCGAATCTTGGGCGTGAAGCAGTGCAGGTCTTCCTCGGGCAGCCGCTTGCTGTATTCCTTGCCCGGGTTCTTGATGCCGAGCCAGCGCTCGAAGAGCGGATAGAGCATCTCGCGATTGATCGGGATCCAGTGGCTGTTGTCGGGGGCAGAACCGACCACGAAGCCGTAGCCCTCGATGCCGGCGAGGTGATCGGCGGCCTCTTCGAGTTCGTAGACCTTCTTCAGCCTGGTCCAGACCGGGTCGTGGTCCTTGTCCCAGTAGAACTCGTGGTTGTAGACCAGCTTGCGGGGCGCGGCCGCCGCCAGCATGGTCCAGGGCAAGAAGCCGTCGCGCGCGGAGAATTTCAGATTGCGCGTCGATTCCCAGCTGCCCGAGCCGGAATAGTTGAACGACTGCTCGGCGTCGGGGGGCAAGGGATAAGGATCTTCGGGCTCCGGGCCGCCGAAGTTGGTGACCACGGCCACGGCCACGCGCGGATCGACCGCCGCCAGCACGCCCGCCACATCGCCGCCGCCCGCGGGCTCGGAAACGATCGCAATCTTCGACTTGTCGATGCCGGGCTGCGCCAGCAACACATCGATGCCGCGCATCAGGTCGCGCACGAACCAGCCCATCAAGCTGGCCCCGGCCAGATCGAGCTGGATGCCGAGGTCATAGCGGAAGTAATAGTCCTGGCTGGCGGGAAACTCCTTCGGATAGTCCGCGGGCGTGTGGAAAGGATGCTGCCGCCGTTCGCCGGCGCCGATCGGGTCGGGCAGCAGCACCAGGCAGCCCGCCCGCGCCCAGGTCATGGCCATGTCTTGCCGCGAGCCATTGTGCTTGGGCCGTTGATGACTCAGCACGATGACGATGCCGGGCATGTTCTGGCCCGGCTCGGCGGGGCGATAGAGGTTCGCCGCCACCACCACGCCGGGCGCAGTCTCGTAGACGATGTTGTCGACGGTGTAGCCCTCGCCCTTGCTGGTGCGAATCACGCGCAGGTTGAGGTCGGCGGCAGCGGAGAGGTCGCCCAGGCTCGTCCGCAACGATTGCAGGCGGCGGGCCCGGAAGCGTTCCCAGTCGGCCTTGGTCTTGATGCTGCCCCAGGCGGCGGCTTCGCGCTGATTGGCCTCGCGGAGGCGGCCGCGCAGATGATTGGGCAACATCGACGCCAGGGGCGGGGTGCGCACCGTGCCGAGCACGATGACGTTGCCGTTGAGTTCTGGCAATTTGGCCGCCCGGGATGCAGGCTCGGCCGCCCGGCTCACGACTGCGCAGGCCGACAGCAAAGACACCACCAGCAAGCAGCGGTTCATGGCGTTCCTCCTCGATGTTGCTTCGACCTCTGTCTATGAGTTTATGAATCGAGCCCACTCACGGCGGTGGGTGGGCCACTCGATGGACCAGCCACGGAATGGACAGTACCCGGGCAGCGAGGAGGCAGTTGATTTGTAACGCGGAGGCTGGTACTCTCCTCACCATGCGCTGGCGATTTCCTCGCAGCTGAGGGACTCAACATGGCACTCCTGATCACCTGCCCTCTGTGTCAGGAACAGCTGGACCTTGCCGACGCGTCCGCCGGGCAGAAGGTGACCTGCCCGCAATGTCAGCACCAGTTCGAGTTCGAGGCCCAGGAAAAGAGCCGGAAGGCCGCCATCGCCAAGCGCGTCGATTTCCCACGTCTATCCGAATTGAAACTCGACGACTTGCCCAAGTCCGCGCGCAATCACAATCGCATCAGCGATCCGTGACGCTGATAACGACCAGGCAGAGAGTGAGGGACACTTCCTGGCGGAAGTGTCCCTCACTCTCTGCCCGCGGGCGAAACGGCGGCGTGCCAATCACTTCTTGATGTCGAAGCAGAAGAGCAGTTCCTGGTCGCGCAGGTAGAGCTTGCCGTTGGCGATGACCGGGTGGGTCCAGATGCGGCCGCTGGGCTTGTTGAGGGTGGATTTTTGCGGGATGGTGAAGCGGCCCCGCTCCGTCCAGGCCTTGGGGCTGGCCGCGGCGAGCACGCAGGAGCCGTCTTGCTCGCCATAGCAGTAGAGCAGCCCTTCGGCGGCGATCACCGAGCCCTGGCTGAGCGAGCGCCGTTCGGTCCAGACCAGATCGCCGGTCTTCAGACTCTGGCACACCCAGGACTTCTTGCCTTCCGAGTGGCCATAGATGTTGTCATCGATGATGACCACGCCGCCCGACTGGTTTTGCAGGTTGCGGTTGGCCCATACTTTCTCGGCCTGGAGTTTGCCCCCCTGGGCCGAGATCTTGACCAGGTCGCAGCCCATGCCAAAGCCGACGGTGGTGTAGACCAGGTCCCCCGAAACGACCGGGGTGGGGATCACGCAAT
>JBFWSD010000328.1:0-6996 GCA_050248575.1 Gemmataceae bacterium | reverse complement strand
GTGCCGCCGCGGGCAAGTTCACTCGCTGAGCCTTGTCGAAGTCGAGCGTGATGGGCACGACGATCGACTCGGTTGCCGCCGGCAACTTGACCAGCCCTTTCTCGACGGCCCGCTCCTTGGCGGCGGGCACGGCATAGACGAGATTGAAGTGAGCTGGCCCGGCCCCTTCCCACACGCCCATGAACCGCAACACATTGCGCCTCTCCAGTTGAGTATCAACCTGCAGATAGACGTTGCGCGTGTTGGCGTCTTGCGGTACGAGCCTGGGCAGGATCGCCAGCTGCCGGACCTGTTGCTCGGTCCACCAGTTTCTCGGCCAGCTCAGATTCTCTGGACGCATGAACTGGGCCTGAAAGTAGGTGCGGCCGCCATTGTTCTGC
The DNA here is from genome assembly GCA_050248575.1 of Gemmataceae bacterium. GTDB lineage: Bacteria > Planctomycetota > Planctomycetia > Gemmatales > Gemmataceae > JBFWSD01. The sequence goes on along the minus strand of JBFWSD010000328.1, from coordinate 6,616 downwards.
GTGCGCAGCGCGAGCAGCCTGGGCTCCTCGGCCCGCGCCGTGGCCGTGAAAAACGCGATTCCCGCCAGCCACATTGCAACTGTCCGCATCATGACCTGGTCTCCTGCCAAGGGGTCCTCGGTGTAATCCCCCCAACCGGCACCAGTCACGAACGGACGTCACGCGAGAATTACCAGCGAGCTTTCCTTGAAACAGGTGAGCGGGCAGCGTCAGTCCCCTGGACAGATGTCCCCGGAAGAACGCCACGGAAAAACCAAGCGTCGACGCTGCCGACGCCCCTTGCTCGCCTAGGTCAGGCCATAGAAGCGGACGGCATTGTCGTGGAAGAGCTTCTTCTGATTCTCCGCGCTGTCTTTCTTCACGATCTGCTTGAGCGTGTTCACCCAGATCGCGAACGAGCCCCCCAAATTGACCACGGGCCAGTCGCTCGCGAAGATCACCCGGTCCCAGCCAAACGTGTCGATCACGGTGCGAACGACTGGCGCCAGCTTGTCGGCGGGCCAATCCTTGTGCGACACGTTCCCATAAATACCCGAGACCTTGCAGATGACGTTCTTGTTCGCGGCAACGCGCTTGAGCCCTTTCTCCCAGGTGGGCAGATCGGCCTTGCCCGCGTGCGGATTGCCGCAGTGATCGAGGATGAAACGCGTGTTCGGACATTGCTCGACCAGCTTGGCCCCATCGTCGAGCTGATCGCCGCGCAGGCAGAGATCGAAGCTCAGCTTGCGTTCGCCCAGGAGCTGCACTCCCTTGACGAACTTCTCTTCCAGGCAGAAATGATCGGGAGTGGCCGGCGTGTGCAGCACTTGCCGCAGCCCTTTGATGTACTGGTTGTCCTTGAAGAGGTTCAGGTATTTCGCGAAGTTGTCGGCGGCGGGCCGCCCCGAGATCACTGCCCCCTGCATGGTGGACTTGCCCTCCTTGCAGATGGCGGTCACGTAGTCGGCCTCCTTGATCTGATGTTGCAGGGCCACATCCACTTCCATGTAAACCGACTTCGTGACCTTCAGCCCCTTGCTGGCCTCGGCGTAGTCCGCGAGGGTGTAGCTGCGATCGAGGATCTTCTTGGCCTCCCCCTTGAGGTTCGCCACCCAGGGCAGGCGGAACATCTCCAGATCCCAGAGATGCTGATGCGTATCGACGATGTTGCCGTTGTAGAGGCCGTCGCTATCCTCGGCCCGGGCCGAAAGGGCCGCGACCGAAGCCGCCGTGCTCAGCAAGAATGCGCGTCGTTCCATGATGATCTCCTTTGGTCGTTCTCGATCTTGCGAGCGGGCAGCCCCGTTGCATGTGAATTCTGTAGTCAGTCAACGAACAAGATGAGCACAGCCCATCCTGTCAAGTATGCAATCATCACCAATACAGGCAATGCGATGACAAGCAGCCACAACCGGGCCCTGAGCCATTGCATGTCACATCACCTCTTCGTAGCCCTTCTCCGTCTTCTCGCCGATCAGCTTGTCGGCGTGTGCTGCTGCAGCGCCGGCATCGGCAAACTCCTTGGTCTGGGTCTGCCCGTTCGTGCCGATGCGGCCGAAGCGCACGGTCACGGCCGTGCCGTCGATGCTGATCTCCCAGAACTTGCTGGACTTGTCATCGGTGTATTCGAAGCGGCGCGACTCGGCATCCTCGCTGGGGGCCGCCGGCGCGGGCTTGGCTGCCTTTGCCTTCGCCGCCGGTTTCTTGGGCTTGGCGTCCGTGCTGATCACGGCCGGTGCCGGCGCCGACGACTTGCTGCTCGCCTTGACAACTTCGCTCACAGGCGAATCCTCGCGCAGGCCGACGAACGACGGAAAACGGGGCACGCCGCCATCCGACAGCTCCTGGTAGCGATACGTGATGACCGAGCCGACGACGGGCGGGTTCTCTCTCTCCTTGTCGGAGAAGCCGGTGCCGACCGAGAAGGTGGTGCCGTCGGGCATTTCGACCATCAAGGCGCCGAGTCGGCCCTTGTGGCGGCCCGCGCCGGGCACGTGCTTGATCACGCGCGCTTCGGCATCGTGGAAGCTCTTGACCTTGAGGAGCGTGGACGAGCGGCCCGCCTCGTAGCGCGACCTGGGCTTGCGCAGCATGAGCCCTTCGCCGCCCAGTTCTTCCAGCCGCGCCAGTTCCTTCTTGAGGTGCTCGATACCATGGCACTCGAGCTGTTCGTGCGGTCGCGCGTGGGCACACTGCTTTCCTTCCAGGCATTCGCGAACGAACTCGATGCGGGCCTCGAACGCCTTCTCCAGGCTGGGCGTGTCGAACACCACGTAGGTCAGTTCCTTCCACAGCTCCGACTTGTCCTGGCGGCGAACGATGCTGACGGTGCGCTGGAACTTCTTGCGATCGATCCACAGCTCGCCGTCGAGGGGCACGTCGGGCAGCCCGGCCGTGAACCAGTCGGGAGCGTGAAACAGGTTGCCCAGCCGGGAGATGAACTGCTTGCCGTCCCAGTAGGCACGCACGCCGTCGAGCTTCTCGCTGAGCCACCAGCCCGTGGGATCGGAAAACTCCCAGGCCTGCGCGAGCAAGAGGGGCGGCGCATTCGTGTCCTTCTCGGCCTTGGCCCGCGTGGCGGAACCGGGCTCGGCGGCGCCGACGCGCGCGTCCTCGGCCTCATCGCCGCGCAGCTTGCGCAGGTGCTTGCAGGTGCGCTTCTCGATCGCCAGCGACTGGTTGCGCCAGGCCGGGCACGAACACGAATAGACGCCGCCTACGTTTTTCAACACGTATGGCTTGCTGCCGGATCCTTGCATCTCGAATGTTTCGCCGTCGTTGAGATCGGGCATGGGCGGCCTCCTGGATGGTGGTGCAAGCTGGGTGAAATGGCCGCGTCGATGCTATCCGCACAAGCGGCGGATTGCAAAGGTCGATGTAACTTCGAGCAAGGACGGAAGGCGGCGGATTGCAATGGTCGATGTAACTTCGAGCAAGGATGGAAGGAGATTCTACACCAGCGGGCGATCACTTCCGCCAGCTGGTGCGTAATGATCAGCGCTGAAAAAAATCGTAAGCCGGGCAGCGGGCAGATTTTTGTTCTACAGTGGAAAGGCGGCAAAAACGATCGAGACAGGATTGGTACAAATCTTGCGTCGAGTTTGCCGCTTGCGCGTGCCAGTGAGCCCTCACTTCTTCCGGGCGGCACATCGCGCAAGCCTGTCAAGGGAGGCAATCATGGGCATCACGTCTGCCTTCGTGCTGACTGTCATGTTTATCGATTGCCTGTTCTTCCTCTTTCATCATCAGAGTGCGGCCGCCTGGGAACGCAATCCCGTCGCGCTCTTCTTGCTGGGCTTTGGGCCGATCGTGCCCGTGCTCTTCCGCGCCAGCACCACGTGCTTCGCGGTCTGGATGATCAGCTGGGCCAGACCGATCTGGCAACTGGCCGCCAACAGCGTTCTCGTCGGCGTGCACGTCTACCTGGCGTGCGTCTACTTGCTGATCCTGTACTGAACCTGGTTCGTCGTGCTGACCCAGCAACGTCGGAAAGGATGCCGATGTCGAGGTTCGTATTGCCGTTGCTGGCGGTGGGCTTGACGATATCGTTGCTGGCATTCGCGGCCAACGGGGGCTGGCGGCCCGGGCAGGCACTCGAACAGGCACTCCTGTTTCATCCCGCACCTTATCCGAAGAGCTGGCTGCCGCCGCCCAATGGCTTTCCCGTCGAAGACGTGTGGCTGCAATCGGCCGACGGCGACCGCCTTCACGCCTGGTGGGTCGCGCAGCCCTGCTCACGCGGCGCCATCCTCTACCTTCATGGCAACGCGGGCAATGTCAGCCACTGGCTGGCTTCGGCCTACATGCTGAGCAAGCAACTTGGAGAATCGCTGCTGATCGTCGATTATCCGGGCTATGGCCGCAGCACCGGAACGCCAAGCGAGGAAGGCTGCTACGCGGCGGCCCGCGCCGCCCGCGACTGGCTGGTCAACGCCAAGCAAGTAGCTCAACGTGACGTGATCCTCTTCGGCCAGTCGCTCGGAGGCGGAGTCGCCACTCAGCTGGCCATGGAGCAACCGCCGCGTGCGCTGGTGCTGGTGAAGACGTTCACGTCGATCCCGGACGTGGCGAAGAAGAGCTGGATCAGCTCCGCCTCCGCGTCACTCGTGAAGAATCGGTTTGCCAGCATCGACAAGGTCGGCAAATGCCGCTGCCCGGTGTTCGTGGCGCACGGCGATCAGGACCGGGTCATTCCTCTGGCACAAGGGCAGCAACTTTACAAGGCAGCCCGGCAGCCCAAGCAATTCCTGTTGCTGAAGGGCTCTGGCCACAACGATCTGTTGCCGATGAGCTTCTACGGGGAGCTGCGGGGATTCCTGACGGTTGACAGCGGTGCCCCGTAACCATTCGGCCCTTCCGGCCAAAGCCGGGACTCCAGCTTCAGAACTCAAAGGACAGGCCGTCGTAGGCCAGCTGCACGTTGGCGGGCAACTGGCGATTGGTCTCTTCATGCTCCACGTCGTGCGACATGTGGGTGAGGTAGGCTTGCTGCGGCTTGACGCGATCGATCACTTCGAGGGCTTCGTTGATGGAGAAGTGGCCTGCGTGCGGCTTGAAACGGAGCGCGTCGAGGACGAGCACGCGCAGCCCTTCCAGGCGGGGCCAGCTCTCGGCCGGGATCTTGTTGACGTCGGTGCAGTAGGCCACGTCGTCGATGCGAAAGCCGAGCACGTGGAAGTGGGAATGCTCGAGTGCGATCGGCAGCACGCGCTGCCCGAGCACCGTGAACGGGTCTTCGTCGATGCGCTGAAAGGCCAGCTTGGGGATGTAGCCCAGGGGCAACTGCTCGGCCTCGGGGCGGAAGGCGTAGGCGCAGATGTCGCGGATGCGCCGTTCGGTCTCGGCGTTGCAATAGAGCGGAACGGGCCCGCCCAGCCGGAATCCGAAGGGCCGCAAATCGTCGATGCCATGCAGGTGGTCAGCGTGAAAGTGCGTGTAGACGACGGCATGGACGACGCTGATCTTCTCGCGCAGCAACTGCAAGCGAAGCTCGGGGGGCGTATCGATGAGCAGGTTGCCTTGCGGGAGCCTGACGAGCACGGCGCAGCGGTAGCGCTGATTGCGTGGATTGGTGGAAGTACACACGGCGCAATCGCAGCCCACCATCGGCACACCCACGGAGGTGCCGGTGCCCAGGAAGGTGAAGGTGCGGGTGTGCGCCATGAGTTCTTCAAGGTGTAAGGTTACGTCGCTGGCGCGGCAAACGTCGGCGGGCCACGATCAGGTAGCGGCATCAGGCGCTTGTTGTCGCAACGGACCGCGATAAGTGATGCGGCCCTTGCTCAGGTCGTAGGGGGAAATAGCCACGGTCACCACGTCGCCCGGCAGGATACGGATGAAATTCTTCCGCATCTTCCCGGCGATGTGACAGATGATCTCATGGCCGTTGTCCAGCTTGACGCGGAACTGGGTATTGGCCAGCGATTGCGTCACCTTGCCCTGCACGAGCATCGCTTCTTCTTTGGGCATACAACCTCCAGAGGAGGGCAGTGCCTGGCACGCTCCCGTTGCGCGCTTCCTGACGCCGCCCGGACTCACAAGTCAACGAATATGGTAATGATAGGGAACCGCGGCTGGTCTTACCAGGGGGATTCCTCATTTCAACAGTCGTCAAATGAAAGGCCGCTTGCGGTCTGGCCTGACGGGCCAGACCGCAAGCGGCGAAGACGGTCAACGTTCGCTCAGCGTTCCTGGAGCACAGGCGGCGTGGAGATGCGCCGGTAGAGCTGCGCGTCCTGCGGATCGTCGCTCACCGACCACACCTTGCCGTTGCGTAGATACATCTTGTGTTGTTCCTCGAGATTGAACGGCCGGGCGCCGACACGGCCAAAGACAGCGATCTGGTTGCCGCTTTCGTCCACGGCCCGGTCGCGGTCGATGCCCTTGGAGAGGGACAGGAAGTGCGAGCCTTCCGGCGCCGGATAGGTGGCGATGAGCTGCGGCGTGGGCCGCGGGCTGAAACCGTAGTTGCCAGGCGTCTCGGGCGAGGTGAGCTGCACCACGCGCAGCCCGTTCTTGCCGTCGGCCACATAGGCGAACTCGCTCACGTAGGTGATGCCGAGTTTGATGTCGTGGGCATCGTTGATGCAGCCGCCCGCGTTGAAGACCTGGTCGACGCGCGGGCGTTCGGCATTCTCGATATCGAGGATGACGAGGCCCTTCTTGCCCGCGGCCACGTAGGCGTAGGTGCGGGCCAGGTAGATGTTGTGTGCTTCTTCCAGGGGCAGCATGCTCACCGGCCGCGGATGGGCCAGGTCGGTGATGTCGAGGATCTTGATGCCTTCCTTGTCGCACACGTAGGCATAGCGGAACTGGCAAGCCACCGCGTGCGGATGGACGATCCGCTGCTCGTGGCTGAGCACGGCGGTCACCTCCGGCTTGGTCGGATCCTTCAGGTGGACGACGACCAGCCCGGCGTCGGCGGAGATGTAGGCGTACTCGCCGACGATGGTGATGGCCCGCGCCCCGCACAGGACGCCGTCCGGATTGTAGGTGACGTCGCGCTTGAGAGAGTTGTTGAGCGGATTGCCGTCGAGCAGCGTGCCGGCGCCGATGCAGATCAGCCCTTCATACTTGTCGACGGCGTAGATGTAGGCGTAAAGGGCGGCCACGGCCTGTTCCTTGTTCTCGGGATAGT
>JBFWSD010000327.1:0-6996 GCA_050248575.1 Gemmataceae bacterium | reverse complement strand
GCACGCTCTGGGCGTGGCACAAGCGCAGCCTGCGCGAGCTACGGCACCCCGAGAAACGCCTCGATCCCGCCGATGCGGCGGCGGCCGATTTCGTGGTGGCGGCGCGCAAGATCGATCGCATGCGCGGGCCTGTCGTACACGCCTGCCTCAGCCTGCGGGCTCGCCTCGACCCCGAATACCTCGGCATCCCCTTGCCCGGCTTCGAGCATTCAACCCTGGAGGGAGCGGACCTTGCTGCCGACCGCCGCTTCCTCGATCTCGATCCCGAGTGGCTCGAACTGATGCGTGGCGAACGAGCCCGCGCCGAGGCCGACATGCAACGCCTCGGCAAGCTGATCCAGGATGGCCTCTTGCAGCAGGCAGCGGCAGCGGTTGAACTGCCCGCCGATAGCTACACCAGTCGCGAGCATATTCGAGCTGCCGCGGCCGCCTATCTGTCTGATTGCTGCGGCGTGCGGCGGTGCCTGTCAGCCGACGCCATCCTCGACGAGGTCTATACGACGGCGGCGAATGATGATCCGCTGCCTTTTCGCCTGTTGCCCAGGCCGCGTCTGTACGCGATGTTTCGCGTGTACTGGTGGAAGCATGGCAAGAAGGGCCGCGGCGCCCGCAAGGCGGCCTGGCGGGCCACGGCCCACAATGTGTGGGACGCCGCCGATGCCTTGCGCGTCTGGTATCACGGCCACAAGAGTGCCCGCAACGAAGGCATCCGCCTGCTCGGCGAACTCTTGCGTCATCCCAGCCGCATCACCGAGATCCTGGTCACACTGCGGGCCGTGCACACGCTGGCCCTCATCGACATTCTCAACTACCGGGAACACGTCTACCGCCTGGGCGGCTACGAAGCCGAAGGGGACCCGCGCGATGACCTGTTCGACTGGGGCGTGCAACGAAGCACGGCGGTGAGCACCGAGCCGTTGTCAGCCCCCACGAATGTCATCGATGGACACGACCAACCGCGTAACAGAGAAGGTGTTGAAGGAAACGGTTCGGAAGTCACTGCCGAGCAATCGATCGCAATCAAGGACCAGACAGGCAACGGAGAATCGAGTGTCGAGAACCGAGAATGAGCGGCCGTTTCATTCTCGGTTCTCCGTTATCCGGTTGGTCTTGGCATTGTGTCACACCAAAAGAAGAGCCCCTCTTCGCGTCGCTGACGGGAAGAGGGGCCAAGTTGATTCAGGGATAAGCTTAGTAGCGTCGTCCACCGCCGCCGCCGCCCCCACGGCCACCCCGGCCGCCGCCACCGCCGCCGAAGCCGCGGCCGCCGCCGCCGCCACCGCCGCCACGATCCTCACGCGGACGTGCTTCGTTGACGGTCAGAGCTCGGCCATTGACCTCCTGCCCGTTCATGGCCGAAATGGCTGCCTGCGCCTCGTCGTCGCTTCCCATCTCCACGAAGCCGAAACCTTTCGACCGGCCGGTGTCACGATCAATGATCACCTGGGCCGATTGCACGGTCCCGTGCTGCGAGAAGATGTTCTGCAGTTCGCTGTCGGAAACCGTGTAAGGAAGGTTACCGACATACAGTTTCTTGCCCACGCTGGGCCTCCTCAAAAAAATCATGCGACACATTCGCCCACTGCGGGCTGCCTGGTGGTCGCATCGAACCCACGGACTATTCTGGGGCTAGCGAGGGCTACTAGGAGAACGGAAGGCCGTTACCACGTGCTTCTGCAAGACCCACCAACAACTTATCATCATAATCCGGGAAAGTAAAGAAAGCAACGTGGCTCGTGACAGTTTCGCGAATCAGGTCAACTGAGCAGGTCGTCGATGGGTCGGCCCGTCAACCGGGCGGTGCGGCCGATCGGCGTTTGCCGCAATTTATCGTATTCCAGCCCGAACGACTTCAAGATGGTGGCATGCACATCCTGCACTTGCCGGGCCTCTTCCTCTCGGGGCGGACCGCCATCAGGATCGGTGCTGCCGATGGCGAGGCCGCCGCGAATGCCTCCCCCTGCCAGTGCGCAGCTGAACCCGGTGGGCCAGTGGTCGCGGCCGCCCGCCGGATTGATGCGCGGCGTGCGGCCAAACTCGCCCGCGCACAGCACCACGGTGCGATCGAGCAATTTCCTTTCCTCGAGGTCACGGATCAGCGCCGCAAAAGCCGCGTCGAGAATCACGTTTTGATCGCGATGGATTCGTGCGTTGTCGACATGGCTATCCCAGCCGTCGAGCGTGACCTCGACACAGCGGACGCCAACCTCGATCAACCGCCGCGCTGCGAGGCAGCCCCGGCCGAACGGTGTGTCGCCGTAGGACTTTCGCGTCCGCTCGGGCTCGAGCATGACGTCGAAAGCCTTGAGCTGCTCGGAGGTCATCATGGTGCGGGCGGCCTCGAGCTGCCCCTGGACCACGGCGGGCTGCGTCTGGCGACGCCGGCCCCGCGCGAACGCCGCTTCCACCACCTTCAGATCTTCCACGCGTTGACGGTCGCGCTCGGCGGGCACGCGGGCCACGGTGTCAGGCACCTTATTGATCGGATCGTAGGTCTTGAACGCATCGTACTCTGCCCCCAGGAAGCCACCGCGGGCGGGCCATTGCCCGGGCAGGATCGACACATGCCGCGGGATTTCCGTCTTGCCCACCGGCAGCTCCTTGCACAGCACCGCGCCGATGGCCGGGTGCACCGCGGTCGGATCCGGGCGGAAACCAGTCTTCACGAAGTAGGTGCCCCGCTCGTGGTCCCCTTCCTTGCTGACCAGCGATCGGACCAGGGAGATGTGTTGCATCTGCTCGGCGAGGAGGGGCAGCCCTTCAGCGATCTGGATGTTCTTGGCCCGCGTGGCGATGGCGCGGGTATCGCCGCCGATGGACTTGCCCGGATGCGGATCGAAGGTCTCAAGCTGGCTGGGGCCGCCCTGCAACCAGAGGACGATCAAGGACTTCGCGGGCTGCTTCTGCTTCTCGGCCTGCTGCGATAGAAGCTGGGCGAGCGGCGTGAGCCAGCTCAGCCCGGCGGCGCCGGCCAGCTTCAGAAACTCGCGACGGCCGAAAGCGTGTTCGAATTCATGGCTCTGCATGTCAGACTCCAGCGCCGTCCTAGTGATTCAACGCAAACTCTGAAGAGTTGATGAGTGTCCAGTACAGGTCTTCCAGGGCACGTTGCCTGGCGTTGTTCATTTTGCCAGCCAGACGTTGCGCGAAATGACTGGCTTCTTCCGGAGTCGGCCGCCGCGTCAGCACCACCAGGTATGCCGTTTCCACTGCGGTCGCATCATCCGGGGCCAGCATGGCAATCCGCGTGGAAGCATTCAATATGCTGTCCTTCGTCTTCTCCTTGACGATGTTGCCATTCATCAGCAAAAGCCGCTGCGGGATGGTGCCCGTGTGCGGATCGAACTCGTCACGGCCGGAATCGCCGTAGCGCTTGACGAACTCGTTGGTGCCGAGCGCCGTCGCGATTCTCACCAGAATGTGCGATTCAGAATCGATGGTCTGTAGCGAGGCCGCTTGCAGCAAGGCGCCGACGGCCTGCTCGGGCCGGAGCGGTGACAGCGGGAAGACCGCCCAGGCTTGCTCGTGCTTGACCCATTCCTGCTCGGTAAGCTCGCGCGGGCTGGTACTGGCCAGTTGATAGACCTCGGTCGCCACCATCAATTTGATGAGCCGACGCAGATCGTGCCCATTCTCGACGAAATCGGCGGCCAGAATTTTGAGCTTGTGGCGGCCCGCCTCGCGCCGGCGCACCGTGCCGGGATCGGTCTCGACCGAGTCGATATCGTCGATAGGTTCAACGAGGGGCCGCCCGGTCAGCACAGCCCACATGCGATTGACGATCGCCTCGGCAAAATACGTGTTGTCGCGATGCGTCACCCAGGCGGCCAGCCTTTCGCGGCGGTTGCCCGCTTCGGGCAAGAGTTCGGGAAAGAAGGGAACGGCGGGCTCGACCGCTTGCTTGTCGCTGCCCCGCCGCTTCTCCATCTCGTATTCTTGGCCCTTCTCGTCGTGGATGCCGGTGAAGCCTTGCCGCGTCTGGCCGAAGAAGGCAGCCAGCCCGTGGAAGTCCATCTGCTTCCATTTGATGGCGTCGCCGTAGAGGGGATGATCGTGGCACTGGGCACAATCCAGACGGATGCCAAGAAAGGCGCGCGACACCTGCCCGGCCAGCCTTTCCGGCTTGGGCCGATTCTTTTCTCCCTGCTCGATGGTCACGGTGATGAAGTTGGTGGAAGGGTGGTCGGTCCACAGCCCGTCGGCGGCGATCAGTTGTTGGGCGATTTGATCGTAGGGCGTGTTGAGCATGACCTGGTCGCTGAGCCAGGTGACGAAGCGGCGGCGGCGATAGACCAGAAACGGGCCATCTTCCGTACCCACGTAGGCCCGGGCCAGCCTCTCCCCCACGTAATCGGCATAGCGCCGATCGTGGAGCAGACGATTCAAATACCACTGGATCTTTTCCGGCCCCTGATAAGCCTCGAGCTGGCGAATCTCTTCGAGCGAAGGGACCGTGCCGGTGAGTCCCAAGGACAGACGCCGGGCCATCGTCAGCTCATCCGCGCGCGGGGCACGCTCCAGCCCTTCGGCCGACCATTGCTGCCGGAACGAGGCATCGACACGCTCGACCACGTCGCGAAAATCCTGTTTCTGGACGTCGGCCGCCGCGAAGGGTATGTCGAGTTCGCGTTCAGGACGTGGAAAAAGATTGCCGGCGAGGGCCAGGCCGCCCGCCACAACCAGTGCGATGAAGAAGAGGTTCTTTTTCCACATGATGGGGCCCCGCCTCACGGATCTATGTAGATTACCGCGGGACCAGGCGAAAGTTTCACCTTGTGCCACCCACGTCACTTCTTCCCGAACCAAGCCTTGGCCGTCGGGTCAGATTTAAAAAACTTGAGCAGCATCTCGGCGACCTTGCGGCGGCCGCTCTCGGTTGGATGGACGCCGTCTTTCGCAAAGTCGTCGCGTTCCCAGACGAGCCCGTCGCTCTTGCGCGGCGTCGTGCCGTCGCCCCAGAAGTACGCACCCCACAGGAGCAGCGGAGCTTTCACGGCCCCCTTGCTTGGATCGTAGTTCAACTCGGGCACGCCCTTGATCTGGTTCTGGATCAGCCAGCGCACCGGGTAGGCTCCTTCGTAGGCGTAGGGCTCCGGGTTCAAGTTACCCACGGCGTAGCCCCCGTAGGTTCGACTGTCCAGGTACGCCAGCCGGAGGTTCGGGAATTTCGCCTTCGCATTCTGGATCACCTTGAGCGTGTCGTCTTGCAGCTTCTTGCCATGTTCCTTCAATTCTCCGCGCGGCTGCTTGTTGGCCAGCTTGATCCAGGCGATCTGCACCTGGTTGGGCGAGATGCCCGCCGCCTTGAGGCGGCGCTCTGCTTCCTCCCACGGACGGGCCGCCGGGTCGGTCCATTCCGCCATCGCCTGCCCACCCTGAGCGCAATCGACGATAGTGAGCCGGGGCGCTTTGCCTTCATCCCGGTCGGCAATCCGTTTGAAGTAAGAGAACTCCTGCGTGGCATTTGACATGCTGATGGAGATGAGAGCCATTTTGCCCTCCTTGGCCGGCTTGCCATTCTCGTCGAGCGGCACAATGCGGGCCGCTTCCTTGTCCGCTGCTTGACGATGGGCCGCAGGGGGCTCGTTCTTGCCGCCGCCAAACAAGCCGCCGTCTTCGCCCTTGTAGCGATCGTCGGCCGTCATCTCGGTGAGCGGTTTGAAGCCGACGGAGGTCTTGCCCGACTTGTCCGGCACGCCAGAGGCCGCCGTCCCGCCCAGTTGCAGGGCCTTGACCACCGGACCATTGCCACCCCGTTCCACCGTCAACGTCACCTTGATGCCCGGCTTGATCTCCTTGCTCTCGAGCCCGTCGGGCAACGGCTTGCCCTTCTCATCAAGGAACTTGGCGTCCTTGTCGACCTGCACCGTGCGTTCCTTGCCCCGGGCGGTCACCTGGAGCGCGCGTTTCTCGACATCGATCTTGTTGACAACGGCCTCCACCTCGATGGCGGCGAGGCAGCCCACGTAGAGCAAAAGTGCCAGCAGCCCGTACATGCCGCGAGAACGCATGGTGGACCTCCTTCATCACGATCGACACGAACAGAATGGAACATTGTGGTTGCTGCCCGTTCCATTCTAACCCCGCAGATCCCGGCGCGATTCGGTCAGCCGCTGGTTTCCGCGGGCTGTAGCAGTTGACGGGTCGCTTCAAGCAGAGTGGCGGCCTGGTTCAAACAGGCGCGGGCTTCCTCTAGCACGCCGTCGGCGGCGGCCGACCAGGCGCGATTGATCTGTCTTTCTCCCGCGGCGAAACGGTCCATCAACTCCGCGTAGGCGGCCAGGCCCAAGCGATCGATCAGGCGAGCCCGGCCCTCGATGAAGGCGGGCACGTGCGTTTGCTGCACCTCGCCCAGCCGGTCGACGATACGGGCCGCCTCGGCATCGGCTAGCTCGACGACGATCTCGTGCATCTGTTTCAGGGAATACTCGGGGGTTTCGGTCTCGTGTACCTCGACGCGGCTGGCCAGTTCCTGGCGGCTGATATGACGCATGAGCATGGCCGAAACGAGCAGTCCAACGCAGCCGATAATGAATAGCCACTTGCCCGGCCAGCGCGCGAAGGAGAACTCCTTGACGCGCAGATAATAGGTGACGTGTTCGTGGCCCGCGTGCACGACGCTGGTGCGAAGTTGTTCGAGCAACTCGGGGTTGATCGTGTCGCCCGGCCTGGCGACGGGCTTCAACACCCCTTCTTCGACCTTCGCGCCGGCCGGGGCGTTGAGCGTGAGGCCAAGTAGTTCCTCATCGGGCAAGTCGATGGGGACCAGGTAGGCATCGGCCGCCCCCAGGGCGCCAACACCAATGGAAACCACGACGAGGAGAGTAACAACGAGTTTCATGGTGCAAGCTCGTGAAGATGAAGCGTCGTCAGTCGGCGGCCCTTGCTGGCTGGCGGCGGAAGGTGACGATCCAGGTTCCCTTGGCCCCGAAACTCTCCGGAGCGGACAGCGCAGGTCCACTTCGCGGCGGGTAGAAGCACAGCTTGAGCTCGTCG
>JBFWSD010000326.1:0-7003 GCA_050248575.1 Gemmataceae bacterium | reverse complement strand
GTTGCATATGGAATTCCATATGGCAGTTGGGCGAGTACGCCAAAGGCATAAACTGATTACTTCCTTCTTTGAGGGAGCGGATCTACCCCTCAAGAACGCTTAAGTTGGCTGCGCATCTCTCAGTAATGTTCTCCCTGAATTCCTTCAGCCGCTTCAGCAGCACTGGCACGCGCGACGTGGCCTGCTTGCTGGGCAGAATGGGCACCAGCAAGTAGTCACTGGCTGCCAGGGCGTTCACGCAGCAGATGTTGATTACGGGCGGGCAATCAAGAAGCACCAGGTCATAGTTGTTCGTAATGCGTTTCAGATGTAGTTCCTTCCGCAACAGAAATCGCGGATCACGGTTTCCCTCTTCGCGAAGCAGCCACCGGATCGTCAGGTTCGTCTCGGCGTAGACCAAGCCGTCGTTGGTTGGAACGATGCCCGATTTGTTCTCACCCAGGATCTGCCTGGTGTAGTCGAGCAGGTTCGGGTGGTCAGCTTCGAAGGAGGCTTCGAGGAAGTTCCCTAGCAACTTCCCTTCGCCGGCGAGTTGCTCCTGCTCGTTGTCGGTGAGGAATAGGCCGGTCAGCGACCCTTGGAGGTCGAGATCAATCAGAAGTACTCGATAGCCGCGGTTATCCAGTGCGGCGGCGAGGTTGGCGGTGATGGTCGTCTTGCCCACCCCGCCTTTGAGGTTGAGGACGGAAATGATCGGGGTGGGCCGTTCTTCAAGGTCGAGGACCTTGAATCCAGGGGCGTTGTGGAGAACCCGCTCGGTCCATGTTTGACCGTCCTTGCTAAGGGCCCGGTGAATACGGCGCCGGTGAGTGGCGACGTCGGATTTGTGTTCTTCAAGTTCGGCCTGAAATGCATCGCACTTCACTTGCAGCTCGGCCAAGGCCAGTTGGTGCTTCTCTTCATTCTTGGCGAGCTGATCTGTCAGGTCTTCGTTTTCCGATTGCAGCCGTTTGGCACGTCGACGGTACATCGCGGTGGACCACCTGATGAACCCGAACACGCCGGCCACACCGCTGATAACGCCGCCAATCGTGAGCAGCATTTCCATGCTCAGCCAGTTGTGGGTTGCCGTATCGGCGAGAAGGGAGGCGATGGGTGTCATGGGCATCCTGGGCTGTGCGCGAGGTGGCTCCTCGGCGTGTGATGCTGGGTGGAGACAGTATCCAAGGACTGTCCCGAGCGAGCAAGGAGAAACTCCAAATGCGCGCAGGAGAAATGTCCGTCGCTCAGTCGATGTTGCGGGCGATCGCCCAACCGCGGCATGTAATCCGTCGAAATGGTACAGAGAGGAGGAGCCCGTACCTGGCTGGCGGGCTGCCCGTTCACGCCACGGTTCGGCCCGACAGACAAGCCTGACACGTACTTTTCCCCTGCCCCGCGCAGGATCATGGTAAACCGAACCGTTGTGCAGCCGTGTATGCGCCACACGTCAGCTGCGCCGCGGGAAGTGTCGAAAATGTCAAGTTGCACACTTCCCAATCGGTGATTTTCTCCGCAAGTTTCGAGGCTGCAGTGGATAATCGCAAATGTAAAATGGTCGTCGGTGTGCAAGTGCAGTGTGCAAGCGGCCCCGCCGACTGCCACCCCAGATTCTTCGCTGCGGCAAGATTTTTCCTGGAACCGGCGCGGGCTCACGGGTCGCCCCCCGCGTGCGCTTCGGGTATCAATAGGTTGTCCCGCTTCTCTTTCATCTTCGAACAGGTGCAACGATGAACAGGATTCGCTTGCTTCGCGTGCTGGCCATTTTCGTGGCGCTGGGCTGCGTGCCCGCCTGGGCCGCCGAGCCCGGGCTGCCTCGCGCCAAACCGGCCGAGGCGGGTTTGAATGCCGATCAGCTTGCCCGCATTCCCGTCGACCTCCAGAAATTCATCGACGAAGGGGCCATCTCCGGCGCCGTCACCCTGGTGGCCAAGGACGGCAAGATCGTCCAACTCGAGGCGGTTGGCCTCGCCGACGTCGAGGGCAAGCAGCCCATGAAGGAAGACGCCCTCTTCGCCATCGCCTCGATGACCAAGCCGATCACGGCCACCGCGCTGATGATCCTGGTGGACGAGGGCAAGGTGGCCCTCGACGATCCGGTATCGAAGTACATTCCGGCCTTCAAGGAAGCGGCCCTCAAGGACGGGAAGCCGAAGCGCGAGATCACGCTGCGCGACCTGCTCACGCACACTTCCGGGCTCACGGGCAGTCAGCAGAACGAAGGCACGTTGAAGGCAACCGCCGAGGCGCTGGCCAAGCGGCCCCTCTCCTTCGAGCCGGGCTCGAAGTGGACTTACAGCCCGGGCCTGTCGGTGATCGGCCGCGTCATCGAGGTGGCTGCCGGCAAGCCCTATGAAGCCTTCCTCAAGGAACGGATCTTCGATCCGCTCGGCATGGTCGACACCTCGTTCCATCCGAGCGAAGCACAGCAGAAGCGGCTGGCCCGGCTCTACAAGCCGGGCAAGGAGAAGAAGACCATCGAGGCCACCACCCACTGGCTCATCGACTTCTCGGGCAAGAACCCGCCCAATCCCTCGGGCGGGCTCTTCTCGACCGCCGCCGACCTGTCGCGCTTCTATCAGATGGTCCTCAACGGCGGCGAGCTCGACGGCAAGCGCATCGTCTCCAAGAAGGCCGTCGCCGAGATGACCAGGCTGCAAACGGGCGAGCTGACCACCGGCTTCACGCCGGGCAATGGCTGGGGCCTGGGTAGGTGCCTGGTGCGCGAGCCGCAAGGCGTGAGCCGCATGCTGTCGCCCGGCTCGTTCGGCCACGGCGGCGCTTTTGGCACGCAGGGCTGGCTCGACCCCAAGCGCAACATGATGTTCGTGCTGCTGATTCAGCGCACCGGCTTCGGCAACAGCGACGCCTCGGCGCTGCGCGATGCCTTGCAGGAGAACGCCGTCAAGGCGTTGAAGTGATGCTGCGCACAGCCCGGGCGATGCGCGTGCCCGGGCTGTCGATTCTCTCCAGAGAAACATCCGTGCGCAGAGCGAGCAGCGCCAGCGCGGCTTCTTCCTCGCCGCGCTGCCCGTCGAGGCGACGCCGAAGATCGACCAGGGCGGCCTCGAGCTCCCGGAGGGCGGCACGGGCCGCCGCGCTGGCGCGCGCCGCCGCCTCCAGTTGTTCTTCCAGATGATGTGCCTGCCCGCGCGCATGGGCCAGCGGCACGAGCAGGCGGCGGGCTCGTTCTCGCTGCCCGTCGCTGCGTGCCTGGCGGATCCTGCCGCAGCCGACCAATATGGCCCGCTGCTGGCGCTCGAGAGCATGGCTTAGCCGCTTCTCGCCGGCCAGCACATCGAGCGCGAAACAGCGCGCTTCACCCAGGTCTTGTTCGAGCCGGGCCAGCAACACTTGCCCGGGCTCGAGCGCTGGCGGCGCGAACTTCTCGGCCAAGGTCAGGAGACACTCGTGCACATACTGTTGCAGGTCGCGCAGCATCTTGGGCCACTCCTTGCGGGCAGGGAATCTCTTGCATGCACAACCGCACTCATCCGGGCGGGATAACCGCCGGCCCGGAACCTGGCTCTCTCCCTCACTTCAAGCAGCACTGCGCGTGTTAATCCGCCACGTCAGAGCCGGTTCATGGAGAAGTGACAAGTTAGCCGTGCTCTTTCAAGGAGATGACCATGAGTCGTGCACGCCTGCGCGACGGCCTCGCCCAAATCGGGCAGGCGTTGCGCGAACCCGAACTGTTCTTGTGGCGCTGGCACACGGAGGGGGCGCCGTACGGCATGGGAGTCTTCTTCGCCCTGGCGCTCACGGCCATCCTGGGCACCACGACCTACGGGCTGGCCATGGGCATCCTGGGCGGGCCGGAACGGATGCTCGAATCCGGACTCCTCTGCACCGCCGCGGCGGGCATCTCGTGGAGCTTGCCATTGCCCGCTCTCTACATCCTCAACAGTCTGAGCGGGTCGAAGCTGCGCGCGAGCACCACGTTCCTGGCAGCCCTCGTGACCACCAGCTGGGGCGGGCTGGCCTTGATCGCGTCCATTCCCGTGACCTGGTTCATGACGGTCTCCGTCCCGGTGCCCAGCGTCGTCTTGCTCGTCAATCTTGCAGTGTTCGGGGCGGTGGGCGTGGCCATGGTCGATGTCTTCTGCCGCCTGCTCGAGACGCTCGAGCCGGCGCGGGGCCGCCTGCCCGCCTGGTGGCTGGCCCTGGTTGGCGTCATCGGCGCCGAACTCTTCTACGCGTTTGGCCTGTTCCAGTTCCCGGTCGTCTGAGGCCGCGCCCACCGCGCGACAGGAGGATTCCCATGAGCACGCAAGTCATCGACGAACCGCGCGACACCGTCACCTGCGCGGTCGCACCACAAGCAGCGATCGAGCTCGCTGACGACGCCTCCATGACTGGCGTCATCGAGCTCTTGCTGAAAGGGCAGGACCGGCTCGACAGTCTGGCCCGCGACGAGAGGCGGCAGGCCGATCTCATCCCACGCTACCTGGCTATCGTGCTGACCAGCTTCAGCGTTTATGCGCTGGCCCTCGTGCTGCTGCTCGATGCCGCGCCGCCGCAGGCCAGGCCCGAGTTGCTGCGCGAACGCTGGGCCAGCGCGGGACCGGCCCCAGCGATCAGCCTGTGGGCGGCCTACACGCTCGGCATGATCGCTTCCAGCGGCGTGTGTCTGCCCAGCTTCTACTTCTTCGGGTTGCTCTCCGGCGTGCGCGTGTCGCTCGTACAGGTAGTCGGCCACATCATGAAGGGCAAGGCGTCCACGGCGATGATGCTGCTCGGCCTCCTGCCGATCTATGTGGCGTTGATGCTGGGCTCGATCGTTCTGGCCGCGCCGCCCGATCGGATCGAGACGCTGCTGCTCTTGGGACTGTTGTTGCCGTTCGGGGCAGGCATGTGGGGCGTGGTCTCCATCTACAGCGGTTTCCAGGGGCATTGCGACACGTTGCCCGAAGCGCGGCGAGCACGGCGTGCTTGCTTCCTGCGGCGGCTGACCTTCGCCTGGGCAGCCCTCTACACCATCGTGACTCCTGTGATGATCTTCACGATCTGGGATTCCCTGTCACGCACACTGCTGAACCTTCCCGCCTGGTAAATACTTGGGAGAGCCGATCATGAACCTTCTGGGGCAGACGCTGATCCTGTACCTGGTGGTCGGGGTCGCCATCGCGGGGGCGATGTATCTGGTCGATGGGCCGCGGCCCGGCCGCTGGTTTCGTGTGGCCACCACCGTTCCCTTCTGGCCGCTCTATCTACCACTGCTGCTGGCCCGGGCGCAGCCGCCGGCGGCCGACGAACCGATATCGCCTTCGACCGATGACATGGATGCCGCCATCTCGCAAGTTGACGGCGAGCTGGAGGCCGCGCTGGGCAGCCTCGATGGCTGGGCCGAAGACGTGCTCGCCCGCGAGAAGAACCGCATTCGCGAGCTGCGCCGCGCCTGGGCCATCCAGGCCGAACGTATTCGCGAGATGGATCGCCTGCTCGCCCGCGACGACGGGCTGCTGCCCGCGCTCGACCAGGCTGCCAGCGAGAGACTACGCAATAGCCAGCGCAATCGGCAGCAGAACATCGAACGGCTGCGGCAAGTGCGCCGGCGGGCGCACGACGACCTGATCGGCACCCTCGCCTGGGTGCGCGAGCTCGTCTCGATGATCCACCTGGCCAAGTTCACCGGCGCGCCGGCTGCCCGCGCCGAGGAACTGATTGCCCAGATCGCTTCCGCCGTGGAGGGGCTGTCTGAACTGACCTGGCAAGAAGAGCTGACCGTGTCTTGAACGACTTCTCTGGGAACTTTCGGGCGGAAACCGTATCCTGAGCGCATGGCTCCGCCGCCGCTCTTGATACTCTGTCCGCCCCGCTCCTATTCGTCGGTGGTCTGCTCGATGATCGGGCGGCACCCCGAACTCTATGGCTTCCCCGAGCTGCTGCTGTTCCTCGGGGAGACCGTGGAAGACATGCTGCGCTTTTGCCAGCAGCGTCATGCGGGCGGGGAGATGTTCAATCCGCGGCCCCCAGGATTGCTGCGGGCCCTGGCCCAGATCAACGCGCAGGAACAGTCGGCCGCCACCATCGAACAGGCTTATCAATGGCTGTTGGCCCGCAAGGACTGGCACGTGAAGCAAGTCTTCGATCACTTGCTCGAAGGAGTGGCCCCGCGCATTGGCGTCGAGAAGAGCCCGTGGCTGGCCACCGCTCCAAGCATGCTGCACCGCTTGCATCACGCGTATCCCCAGGCGCGCTATCTCCATCTCACGCGTCATCCGGTGACGGCGCAGACTTCGATGCAGGAGTTCTATCAGCGGCTGACGCCGTGGCAGCTGCCCGGGCTGGAAGGGCTCGGGCTGGCCGATTACTGTGCGCGTGCGTGGCACGACTGGCATCGCAATATCATGAACTTCACGGCGACATTGCCCCCCGTCCAGGTGTTGCGAGTGCGCGGCGAAGACTTGCTGGACAATGCGGATGCGCACCTGCCCGGGCTGGCTTCGTGGCTGGGGATCCGCGGCGATGCCGAGGCCATCGATGCCATGAAGCATCCCGAGGATTCACCCTACGCTGGCTTCGGCCCGAACGGCGCCAAGCTGAGCGGTTACGATCCGAAATTTCAGGCCGACCCCCGATTGCGACCGTCGCGGCCCGGGCCGGTCGGCATCGAGTTGCCCGCCGAATGGAACGTGGCTGCGCCGATTCGTGCCCTGGTGACGGAGCTTGCCCTGGAGCTGGGTTACGGGGATTGAGTCAATTTGTGAGGGACACCCTTGACTCAGGCAGGATTCGGTCCGCGCCCCGCGAGCGGGGCGGTTAAATGGACGCGGCGGGCAATCAGGGCCGCGACGTAGCCCCCCTTGAAGCCGCTATCGATGTTGACCACGACCACGTTGGCCGAACAGCTGTTGAGCATCGTCAACAGCGGGGCCACACCCGCGAAGGCGGCGCCATAGCCGATGCTGGTTGGTACCGCGATCACCGGGCAATCGACCAGCCCGCCCACCACGCTGGGCAAGGCGCCGTCCATGCCGGCCACCACCACGATCACATCCGCGCCGGCAAAGCGTTCGCGATG
>JBFWSD010000325.1:0-7036 GCA_050248575.1 Gemmataceae bacterium | reverse complement strand
GCGAAAAGATCGTAGTTGGGACAGAAGTCGTGATCACGATACTGCGGCTGAAGGGAAGCCAGGTCCGTATCGGGATCGAGGCGCCCGGAAGCCTTGTCGTGCGACGAGGAGAAGTCCAGGGTCATGGACCGCGTGGCGGGCAGGGTGTGAGGGCGTTACCTACCGCCTGTTCTCGATGAACTCGAAAAAGGGAGGATGCTAGAGGATGGACCAATTCAGCAAGGAAGAAGCGGTGCAGTCACGGTATAGCGCAGGAGCACATAGTGTCGAGAGTGATCTCTGTTGCCCGGTGCAGTACGAGCCGCGTTATCTCGATGTAATTCCAGAGGAGGTATTGCAGCGAGATTACGGCTGCGGCGATCCGTCGCCGTTCGTGCGTCCTGAAGAAACGGTCCTCGATCTGGGGTCCGGTGGCGGCAAGATCTGCTTTATCGCAGCCCAGATCGTTGGGCCGGCCGGGCGCGTGATCGGCGTCGATTGCAACCGCGACATGCTCGAGCTGGCGCGTCAAAACCAGCCCGTGGTCGCTGAGCGTCTTGGTTACAGCAACGTGGAGTTTCGTTGCGGACTCATCCAGGACCTCCGTCTCGATCTCGATGCCCTGGCGCGGAAGCTGCAACAACGATCGGTCGAAGATCAATGGGACTGGCTGGCACTTCGTTCGATCGAGGAGCGGTTGCGGCATGAACTGCCGCTCGTGGCAGACGAGAGCGTCGATTGCATTCTCTCGAATTGTGTCTTGAACCTCGTTCGGCCGGAAGATCGCCTGCGGCTCTTCGCCGAGATGTACCGCGTGTTGAAACGGCACGGTCGCGTGGCGATCAGCGACGTCGTCGCCGACGAGGATGTGCCCGAAGATTTTCAGCGACGGCCAGAACTTTGGTCCGGTTGCCTGGCGGGCGCCTTTCGTGAGGACGCGTTTCTGAAGGCCTTCGAGCGGGCGGGTTTCCATGGGATCGAGATCGTCAATCGTCAGGAGAAGCCCTGGCGCGTTGTCGAAGGAATCGAGTTCCGTTCCATCACGGTGCTGGCACATAAGGGGAAACATGGGCCTTGTCTCGAACGGAATCAGGCCGTCATCTATCGAGGCCCGTTCAGGGAAGTCGAGGATGACGATGGTCACGTGTTCCCCCGCGGTGAACGAATTGCCGTGTGCGACAAGACGTTCAATCTATTGCAGCGCGAGCCGTATGCGGGCATGTTTCTGCCCGTGCAACCTGTCGAGGTGGTGCCCCTGGAAAGCGCTGGTGATTTCGATTGCCGGCGTTCCCGGCGCCGTCATCCCCGCGAATCCAAGGGCAGCGCCTATCGAGTGACAAGCGCTGACGCGGCACCGCTCTGCGTTGGCAAGAATGGTTGCTGTTGATGGAACAGAGAAGCGCCGGTGTCCAGGCATGGCCACCGGCGCCCCGATCCAATCATCGCGTCACGGAGAAGAGCCGCCGCGTTCAGCAATAACGCGAATCAGGTAGTTTTCCGCGTTCTTATCGTTCCTCACGCGCTGGGCGCATTCGGGCGAGCAGACGTGGATCGGCACCAACTCCGTGGCCGGCCGCTTCTTCAGGCCGATGCGCTCGAGGAAGGTCGGCGGCCGCACGTTGGGCACGGTCACCATTACCTCCACGGGCTTGCCGTGCGCGCCGAGTGGCTCGCCAGAAACCGGACAAATCCTTTGCCCACGATACAGAGACGGAAGTTGCTTCGATGACCCACCGGACCCACCGAGTCCGTAGCTGCAGCCGCCCGAGGATCGGCCGCTGCTGCATCCAGACGAGCGTCAGGAGGCGGCACTGCTGGCAGGCAGCGCCGCTAGAGTCGCCAGAATGAGAGCAGCAGCCCAAGTCGATTTGCTTACCCGTTTCTGCGTAAACACCTGTCTTCCCCCTTTTTGTCGAACCCCATTGATCCCATCAGGCTCCGACGACGGTTCTCGTCGACGGCGAGGGGGATATCGTCATTCTGCTGAGGAAAGACAGTGAGCTGCTTCACAAGAAGGCGAGATGAAATCAGGCGGGAGCGAATTTCAGCCCATTTCCTTGGGCATCATCTTCATTTTCTTGAACAACTGCTGGCAGTTTGTGCAAAGTGCCACGTGCTCCTCAATCTGCTGCACCTTCTCGGCAGGGAGCTTCTTCATCATCATGGCGGGGGCAAGCTGGCGTACCTCGGAACAGGTCAACCCGGCATAGGTAGGCTCGCCACCAACGCCGCCGAGCTGATCGCGGAAGAACCAGAAGACCCCGGCCGTCAGCGCCGCGCCGGCGACACCGGCCGTTGCACGCAGGAATTGCCTGCGTCTGCGGCGGTTGTGCAGCCGCCAGCCCAACCGCCCCAGTTCCCCCGGTGGGCAAGGAGACCAGGGAGCGCCCGGCGACTGTTCATCGTGCATGTTGTCAACCATGGCAGTCTCCTCATCTTCGTCATCCGATCACTCTAATCTTCGTGATTTCCTGGCCCAGATTCCGTAACCTGCTTCACAAATCCGTTGATTTCCGCGCGGCAGGCTTGCCGGGCCCAGCCTGACCGGCCTCTTGCAATAGACGGTTGCAGTCGAGCACGGCGATCCGCCGCCTTCGGATCTCGATCAGCCCTTCGGACTGAAGCTGGCCAAGCACGATGGTTACTGTTTCGCGCGTGACACCAATCAGGCTGGCCAGTTCCTGATGGGAAAGTGGCAAAGTAATCTCGGCCTGGTTGCCCTTGCGCCGGCCGTGCGCCTCGAGCAATTCAGCCAGCAAGCGCACCATGCGATCCCGACTTGGCAGGAATAGAACATTGCGCAGCCGGTTCTCGATGCGCTTGCGGCGCAGGCCCACGAGCTTGGTGATGGAGAGGGCAATGTCGGGACGCTGCTCCATCAGCCAGAGCAGGTCCTCGCGCGGGAACATGATGACCTGCGTATCGACCACCGCTTCAGCGTATTCTTGCCTGGGCTGTTCATCGAGAATGGCCAGCTCGCCGAAAATCTCGCCTGCCTCGATGAAGGCCAGGATCGTCTCGCGGCCGTCGGGCGTGATGTCCTTGATCTTGATGCGCCCTTCGTTGAGCACCAGGACACTTTGCCCAGGTTCGGTGGGCATGTAGACCAGGCTCTTGCGGCGGAAGGGACGGATGAGCGCGTGCTTCTCGAGCCGCTCGGCCTGCTCGGCTGTCAGCTGTTCGAACAACAAACATTGTTTCAGATACCAGAGAGCCGGTTCCTTCGGCATCGGAGATCTCTTGAGGACGTTTGCGACATTGTATCTCTGTGGAACCACTCCGCAAACGCAGCTATCATACTAGGCGTGTCACCGAAATTTCCGGTGAGCTAGCTCACAGAAGAACTCTGAAAATCCGGCCATGATCAAGATTTGCGATTGAACGAGGAGCATGCATGAAAGTGGGCAGCGCCACAGCCATGGGCCTTTGCCTGTTGTTCTGCGGTAGCGCGTGGGCCGAGGAGCCCGAGCCTTCCGAGGTACTCGACACGTTTCAGAAGGCATGGAAGCCATTGACCGGCCGTGACTACATGCGGCCGCTGGACGACCAGGGGTGGAAGGCGAGGTACTCAGCCTTGCGCCACCTGGCGCGAGGTGGTGACAAGGTTATTACCGTTCTCGTTGGCGCCTTGAAGAATGGCGACGATGAGACGCGCGTGTTTGCCGCCCAGGCGCTGTCCTTGCTTCCCGATCCGGCGGCGCGGCCTGCTCTTGAAGCAGCTCTTCGCGACAAGCACCCTGCTGTCCGCATGTATGCTCTCGACACCTTCGGCATGCTGGGGCGGCTGCCGAAGAAGATGCCCTACACGACGCTGGCCAGCAAAGACCCGAATCGGGATGTGCGGTCCCATGCGACCTTCGCCATGGAGCGCGATGATCAGCCTCGTCCGGAAGTGCTTCGCCAGTTGCTCAGCGAGTTCGACCCGAAGACCCTGGCCCGTGCCAAGCTCGGTGAGAAGGCCCCGGCATTCGCACTTCTCGATCCCAACGGCAAGAAGGTCCAGCTGGCCGATTACCTGGGCAAGAAGAAGGTCGTGCTCGTCTTCGTCTACGGCGACACCTGACCGGTCTGTCACGGCCAGCTCGCGCAGTTGCGCGACAGCATCGAGGAAATCAAGAAACGTGATGCCCAGCTCATCGCCATCGACCCGCACGAGTCGCATCGCGTGCGGCACATGCTCCGCTCGGTCGGCGTCAAGGCGGATGTGCTGACGTTCCCCATCCTCGCCGATCCGGTGCACTCCGTGAGCGCCACCTACGGCGCGGCCTTCCAGATGAACATTCATACGGAATGGTCCAACCGGCCCGCCACGTTCATCATCGATAAGGAAGGCATCGTCCGCTACGAGCGACGCGGCAAGACCTTCGCTGATCGCCCCAAGCCCGAGGACATGATCCGGGAGCTTGAAAAGCTCCCGTGAAAAGGGTTAGATGGGCTTGCCAAGTCCGCCAGCACGCAGTGCGGCCTCGTCCACCCCTCTGCCCGAACAGCAGTCGGCAAGTTTGCCATCAATAACGACGGCAGGCACCGAGCGAATGCCGAGGACCTTGGCCCGGTTCGCTACCGCCGGGTCTTTCATGTCCAGCACGCTGACTTCGCACGAAGGACAGGCGCTGCTGTTCACCAGGGAAATCGTCTTTTCACAGGCCGGACACCCGGCGCTGAACACTTCGATCTTGCGTTTGCTAGCCATTGCTCAATCTCCTTGCTCCCGTGCTAAAAAGGGGGACCTCCGGGGGAGTGCCGAAAGCGCCTTATTTCTGTCTCGCGGGCCAGGCATTCCAGCCGGAAGCGCCGATCAAGAAGGCGATCCCGCTGTACACGGCGACATCGGAGTCGAACACGAATTTGCCAGCGAGCAACAGCGCCGCCGCGACACTGCCGACGACAAAAGGCCCGTAGCCCCTACGTCGTCGCGCCCGCAGGCCAAGCGTCGCCAGCGACACGAGGAGGAAGACGCCGGTGAGTGGCAGTAAGTACGCGGTTTCCATCAGGAAGGCCAACCCCATCGAACTGAGGAGCCCGGCATAAGCCGGCGCCGCGCAAGGTCAGGTGAATCGCGGCAGCAAGGCAATCCCGATGGCCGGCATCGCCGCCAGGGAACCGCGCCAGCCGCCTCGCTGACGATGTCGTGTGTGATTTCCCCGCAAGGCTGCCACGATCAACTCGACGGGAGGAACGCCTTGCAACCGCCCCTGTTGGTTCGTGTACAGTCGGCAACAGTTGCCGTCGGACGGTGCGGCATCGGCCACGTCCCTGCCATCTACCAAGATAGTGGGCGAACCGTAGCCACGCACAAGGGCGGGGCTGCCCGGAGCGCCACGATCCCACTCCTGCCAGCGGGCAGCGAGTCCCGCTCGAGCGAAGGCCTGAAGCAGGTTAGCCCTGGCATCCTTGACATGTGGACATTCGGCGTCGTAAACCAATTCACCCGTGTACATCGCTTATTCCTTGTCGCGATCGAGGGCTTCCAGAATCGGACATTCGCGGGTGGGACCCCGCCCCAGGCAAATGGCCGTGAGTTTCACCAAGGCCTTTCTTATCCTCTGCAGGGCCTGAATTTTTGCCTCGATTTCGGCGATTTTTTCTTCCGCCTTGCTCCGCACCTCCGCGCAGCTCGTTTCAGGATCGACACGCAAGGCGAGCAACTCCTCGATTTCCTTGAGCGAGAAGCCGAGGTCCTTGGCCCTCTTAATGAAGCGAATTCGCCCAACCACTTCCTCGGGGTATTGCCGATAGCCGGACTCTCGCCGCGGCGGGTCTTCGAGCAACCCCTGGCGCTCGTAGAACCGCACCGTTTCGACACCGACACCCGCCTGGCGGGCCACTTGCCCGATGGTCAGCGGTTTCATGGATGGCCTCCCTTCAACATGATACACCCGGTACCGTACTACGGGGTCAAGTCCCTTTGCTGGGATTTTTCGCATGCCTTCGTGCCCCCTGGGAGCATGTCGCGCGAATTCCGAAAGATGCCGTGAAGCATCTCACAGACAAATTCCTCCGCGAGGCCAACACTGGATGGCAGATAACAGACCTGTCGCCGTGGAGGGAATCGATGAAGACACCGATGAGAAAGTTGCTGGCCGTTCTCGGCGGAATCGGAGTTCTCGGAGTACTCGCCCTTCTTGGGACGAACCTCCTGGCACAGCGGCGTTTCGAGCCCGTCAAGGTCGTGCCTCCCTTCAAGCCGATTACCGAGATCCCGGTCAAATCCGTGAAGGATGCGCAGAACGACCTCAACCCTGCGGAACTCGTGCTCGGCGTGACCGTGGGAAGAGAATCGCGTGCCTATCCGATCAACATGCTGACGGGGCCCAGCCGCGAGATCCTCAACGATACCCTCGGCGGCACGGCCATCGCCGCGACTTGGTGACACCTCTGTCACAATGGCATCGTGTATGCCAGAACGGTCAAGAATCAGGTACTCACCTTTGGCGTTTCCGGGATGCTCTGGGACCGCAGCCTGGTCATGTATGACCCGCAGACCAATAGCCTGTGGAGCCATCTCCTCGGCGAAGCCATGGCGGGACCGCTGAAAGGAACCAGCCTCGAACAGATCCCATCCGTGATGACTGACTGGGGTACCTGGAGCAAGCAGCATCCGGACGGAACGGTAGTCCTCATGCGCCGTACGGCCAACCAGTTCACGCGGCAGTTGTATCGCCGGCTCGATGGCTTCGTGCTCGGTGTGGTCGTCGACGGCAAGCCCCATGCTTGGCGACTCGACACGCTGACAAAGTCGCCTGTGCTGCCCGTGAAAGTGGGCGAGACGGAGGCGGTCGTCGTCTTCGAAGCCGGCAGCGTCACGGCACGACTCTTTGATCGACGCGTGAATGGCAAGCTGCTCACCCTACGGTATTTCCAGAACAAGCTCATTGACGATGAGACGGCCAGCACCTGGGACCCGGTGACTGGCAAGGCCATTGCCGGCAAGCTCTCGGGTGAGCACCTCGTGCCTTTGCCGGCGATCCTGTCCTTTCACGCGGCGTGGAAGAAGTTCCATCCCGATTCCGAAATCCGCTGAAGGTAACAAGAAAACCTCCGGGAGAGGAGAGCA
>JBFWSD010000324.1:0-7037 GCA_050248575.1 Gemmataceae bacterium | reverse complement strand
CGCAACGATGCACCGCAGCAAGCGTCGCGCCCCTTCGACAAAGGACGCGACGGCTTCGTGATTGCCGAAGGGGGCACGATGTTCGTGCTCGAGTCGGCCGCGCGGGCCCGGGGCCGCCAGGCGCGTGCCTACGCCGAGCTGGCGGGCTGCGGCATCAGTAGCGATGCCTTCCACATGGTCATCCCGTGCAGCGATCCACAATTCGCCGCTGCCGCCATTCGCCAGGCCCTGACTACTGGCGGCGTCAACACGTCGGACGTCGACTACGTCAACGCGCACGGCACCTCCACGCCGACGGGGGACGTGGCCGAGTCGCGCGTCTTGCATGAAGTCCTGGGCGAACGTGCCCGCAGCGTACCGGTGAGCTCGACCAAGAGCATGACCGGGCACTTGCTGACGGCGGCCTCGGCGCTGGAAGCACTGGCCTGCCTGGCGGCCCTCGAGCGTCAGGCCGTGCCCCCGACCATCAACCTCGACGATCCCGATCCGGAATGCGACCTGTGCCACGTGCCGCACCAGGCCAGGCCCTCCCGCGTGCGTGTCGCCATTTCCAACGCCTTTGGTTTTGGCGGCAGCAATAGTTGCGCTGTCTTTCGCGCGATCGACTGAACCAGCCCGCCCCCCCGGCCGCCGCTCCACCTGAAACGCAAGCAACCCCGCAGGATCCGACACGCTGGTCGGTCCTCCGGGGTCGTGTGTTTTCGCTGCTCGAAGTGGTCAGGCGGCTTCGGCTTCGCCTTCCTCGAGGTCGCAGACCTTGGTCTCGATCAGGTCGAGGAAATCGGACACCGTGGCGACCTTTTCCATTTCCTGGTGGGCCAGGCGGATCTTGTAGTGGCCCTCGATGCGCATGATGATGCTGACCAGGTCGATGGAATCGAGGCCCAGCTCGTCGCGCAGCGACGAGTCGTCGACGAGGCGGCCCGGATCGATGTCGGTCTCGGCTTCGAGAAACTCGCCCAGGGTCTTGCGAATGGATTCGCGATCGGCGCTCATGGCTCACCTGCCCGGAAAGGAATTGGAGAGACTCCAGACGAAGGCGTATAGCTGCACCACGGCGGGGGGTCAAGGGCAAGTGCTGACTGCGCAGAGCTTGCCTATCCTGCTTCGCCCGCGGAAGTCGGTGCGGCCTGCGTTGTTGGCGCCTCCTCGTGCTCGGGGGAAACCAGCTTCAGGCCGATGATTGCTGCCACCAGAATCGCCAGGAAGGCCAGTCGGCCCGGCGTGGCCGGTTCCTTGAAGTAGACGATACCCATGGTCGCCGTTCCGAAGGCGCCGATGCCCGTCCAGACCGCGTAAGCCGTGCCGATCGGAATGGTGCGCACCGCCAGGTTCAAGAAGCCAAAACTGGCAATCGAGAAGATCAGGAACAGCAAGCTGGGCCACAACCTGGTGAAGTTGTCACTCAGCTTGAGCATGCTCGTGAAGGACACCTCGAAACAACCGGCGATCAGCAGATAAACCCAGGCCATGATGAGTTACCTCAGACAGCGCGCGGAAAACCACACACCACCTCGTCTCAGGTAGCACAATCGCCCGGGCCTGACAAGTCAGCTAACGCTGGCTACCTGGCCACCTTCCAGGTGGCGTCCTTGGCCAGCACGAACAGCTTGAAGTGGCGGGCCACATCATCGGTCACGCCGGGAGCGTACTGGAAGACCACCTTGTTGCCCTCGGCCTTGGGGGTGAGCTTGTCGGTGCCCGAACCGGTCCAGGCGAAGAACAGCACCTGTTGCTTGCTGAAGTCGACTTCCTTGGCCACGCGTGCTTGCACGTCCTTTTCCGGGATGGCCTTGCTCAGCTGGGCCGCGCTGGCAATGACCGTGGGCTTGTCGACAGTGCCCGTCGCCTCCTTGCGCTCGAGCTTGATCGGGAGCGCGCGGACGACGGCCTCGTCGGCGGCCAGCAGCGGAAACGACAGGGCTGCAAACAGCACGGCGCAGCGAAACCACATAAGTATCTCCTTGGTCAGGTTGCGAGTCGCTGGACACAACATTCCAGGAGTATGACGGCCGAGTGTTGCCGTTGGATTGTCGCGCTGCGGCCCCTTGCCCCAGGGCGGCTTGAATCCAGTGGTGATCCGCCACGATCTCGCTTTCCGGCCGACTTCTGCGCATTATTACAGGAAAGCTGGCGCCCGACCAACCGCTTGATCGAGCCCAGCAGGCCATGCTGCTGAGGAGCCACGATGAAACCACTCTCGGATCGACGTGCGTTTCTGATCCAGGCAGGAGTTGCTTCCCTCGCCACGGCGCGGGCCGCGGCCTTCACCCCCGTCCTCGGTGAAGACTACTGGCTGGAGGTCCGGCGCCGCTTTCCCTTCACGGAAAAGAAAGTACCACTCAACGCGGCCAACCTGTGCCCGTCGCCGCGGGCCGTGTCCGACCGCGTCACGGCGCTGACGCGCGACATCGACGTCGATTGTTCGTTTCAGAATCGCGCCAAGTTCGAGGGCCTGCTCGAAACCTCGCGGCAAGCCGTGGCGCGGCAGCTGGCCGTGCACGCCGACGAGATCGCGCTCGTCCGCAACACCAGCGAGGCCAACAACATCATCAACAACGGCCTGGCCCTGAAACCTGGCGCCGAGATCGTCCTCTGGGATCAGAACCATCCCACCAACAACGTGGCCTGGGAAGTGCGGGCAGCCCGCTTTGGCTACACCCTGAAGCGTGTGGCCACGCCGGCGCAGCCCGCCACGGTCGACGACCTGATCGAGCCGTTCCGCAAGGCGCTGTCGCCAAAGACGCGCGTGCTGGCCCTGACGCACGTGTCGAATGTCTCGGGCGTGCGACTCCCGATCAAGGAACTGGTCGAGCTGGCCCACAAGCAAGAGATCTTCGTGCATGTCGACGGCGCCCAGACCTGGGGCGCGTTCGCTCTCAACCTGCGCGAGCTGGGCTGCGACTCGTTCACGGGCAGCGCTCACAAGTGGCTGTGCGGCCCCAAGGAAGTCGGGCTGCTCTACGTCAAGCAAGAGCGCATCGGCGCAGTCTGGCCCGGCGTGGTCGCGCCGGGCTGGGGCGACCAGGTCGCGCCCGCCGTGAAGGGAGCCCGCAAGTTCGAATCGCTGGGCCAGCGCGACGATGCGGCCCTCGCGGCGATTGCCACGGCGGTGGAAATGCAGAGCGAGATTGGCGGCCCGCGCATCGAGACACGCATCTTTGAACTGATCGCCTGCCTGAAGGCGGGGCTGACCCAGCTCGGCATCGAGATGGTCACGCCCGCGGAGCCCAAACTGAGCGGCGGCGTGTGCATCATCGCCGTGCCCGCCGCGGTGCGGCAGCGCGTCTTCAAGGCGATGTACGACGAGCACGGCATCGCGGCCGCCGCCACGGGCGGGCTCCGCCTCTGCCCACATATGTACAACACCATGGAACACATCGAACGGGCCGTGGGCGGCGTCAAAGCGCTACGCAAGCTCTGGTCGTAACATTCGCGACCATCCTCAAGGAGACAACGATGCGCCGAACGATCAACCTGCTGCACCTGTCGGCACTGGTAGCTACCCTCTTGCTCACCGGCAACAGCCGGGCCGACGAGGCTGACTGGAAAGCTGGGCTGGCCCAGCTCAAGATCACGCCCGAACAGCCGATCTTTCTGGCGGGCTACAGCTCGCGCAACAAGCCCTACAGCAAGATCGAGAACGACCTCTATGTGAAAGCCCTGGTGCTCGAGGACCAGGCCGGGCAGCGCGCCGTCCTCATCACCAGCGACCTGATCGGTTACCCGGCCGAGATCGCCGAGCCGATCTGTGCCCGGCTCGAGAAAAAGCTTGGCCTGAAGCGGGAGCAAGTCCTCATCAGTTCGTCGCACATCCACACCGGGCCGGAGCTCAGTCTCGATCCCAAGGCGCGGGGCAGCATGAGCGAAGGAGACGCCCAGCGCACCGTGGCCTACACCAAGCTGCTGCAAGAGCGCACCGTGGCAGTCGTGGAGAAGGCCGCCGCCAAGCTGGAGCCGGCCCGGCTTCGCTTTGGCTCGGGCGTGGTTCATTTCGCCATGAATCGCCGCCAGTTCACACCCACCGGTGTGGTGCTCGGCGCCAATCCGCGCGGGCTGGCCGACCGCAGCGTGCCCCTCTTGCGCATCGACACTCCCGAGGGCAAGCCGCGCTGCCTGCTCTTTGGCGCCGCCGTTCATAACACCACGCTGCGCGGGCAGCATTATGAAGTCTGCGGCGACTATGCCGGCTTCGCCCAGGAATACGTGCAGGAAAAGCTGCCCGGCGTGCAGGCGATGTTCATGCTGGGCTGCGCCGGCGATGCCGATCCCTATCCGCACGGCAGCATGGAACTGGCCCGCCGACACGGTCTCGAACTGGGCAAGGAAGTCTGCCGCGTGGCCGAAGGCAAGCTGCAGCCCGTGCGCGGACCGTTGCGCCTGGCGTTCGCGCAGGTGGAGTTGCCCTTGCAGAAGGCGCCGCCCCGTGACGAACTGGAAAAGCAGGCCAAGCAACGCGGCGTGCAAGCCTGGATCGCCCAGCAGATGATCCAGCGGCTCGACCGCGGCGAAACGCTGCCAACGAGCTATCGCTGCCCGCAAGCGGTGTGGCAATTCGGCGACGATCTGACGCTGGTGGCTCTCTCGGGCGAGGTGGTGGTCGACTATGTCACGCTCTTGGAGAAAGCACTGGGGCCCAACAAGCTGTGGATCGCCGCTTACAGTAACGACGTGTACGGCTACCTGCCCTCGGCCCGCGTGCTGGCCGAAGGGGGCTACGAGACGCGCGGGCTCTATCACGGCGGCATCGGCCTGTTCGATCCCGGTGCCGAAAAGGTACTGGTGGATGCCGTCAAGAAGTTGGCCAAGCAGGCGGGCCGCAAGCTGCCCGGCTGATGCCGGCTACTGCATACAAACGTTCAGTCGCCGCGCAATTCGTGTTGCAGGGGCTGGCACAGTCTGGGCCAAATTGAAATCACGAGTTTCGCTTCCAAGTTCTCGGCGAAGGAAGGTACAGTGATGTCGGCTGGCGCGACGAACTGATGTGATCGCCAGATGAGCCAACGCGCGCGGAATAATCTTACAGCCTGAACAGGGAGGAATCATGTCGGTTGACGATTCCGGCCGCAGCCACCTGAGCATTCCCACAGGACGCTGGATCCGCTTGTCGGTGCCCGAGTGTGCCGACTTCGTGGGCTACACCTACATCGACCCGCAAGAAGGCCTGGCCGCCAAAGGGCAGATCGGCGACAGGATGCACGTGGTGCGCTTGCCCGCCGGCAAATATCAGGTACTCGACCAGCTCGACGTCATCAAGCTGGGCTTGCCCGACGTGCCCGAGTGGCTTGGCGGTGAGGGCCCGCAACCAACGATCGGCACGTCATGGGGCGCCTGGCTGGCTCACCCCAAGCTCGCGGGCCGCTTCCATCCGCACAACCAAGACGACGTGCAGGTGCTGGTGCATGAGGGCGGCCCCCGGCTCAGCGAACACCAGCCGGAACTCCTGTGGGTGCGCGTCAACAACGTGCAGGGCAATCTCTTCACCGGCTTGCTTGTCGACAAGCCCGCCCACCTGACCCAACTCAAGCAAGGCGCTACCGTCCTCTTCGTCGTGCCCGACGGCGGGCAGCATCCCATCCTGGTCACGCGCAAGTATCTCGACGAGAAGCCGGGCTGGGTCATCCATCCCTGTCAAACTTGCGGGCTGACCGAACTGCTCGACGCGCCGTCCGACCTGGTCCATGCAGTATTTCCCGAACTGCCCGAAGGATCCAAGACGGCCATGTTCACCGCCAAGTGCGGCGCCTGCGGCGGCATCCAAGGAGTCGAACAGAAGTATGGCGACGACGAAGCCCCGCCCACCTTGCCCCCCAAGTGGTGGCAGATGTGGAAGAAGAAGTCGTGAGTCGGCCCGCGCAGGTCACAAGAAAGGCGTGGGGGCATCGACGGCTGCGTCCTCACGGGGAAACGACCGCGAGGCGCCAGGATCGTGCTCCTGGCACCCCGCGCGGTTCTTGCGATGCTTCCTGCACCTACTTCTTGGCTGCGAACAGGCTGTCGATCTCCGCGTCGGTCAGCGTTTCCTTGCCCGCACAGGTATCGAGCAGCAGGGCCGTGCCGCTCGGCGTCACCCAGACCAGGTGCGTGCCCATGCGGAACACCTCCTTCAACTCGGGGTGCTTTTCAAGGAGACGGAAGTAGGCGTCGCTCATTGCCTTGACAGCGACGGTGTTGGTTTTCTTGGCGTCGTAGCCCATGTCGATCCAGATGCCGCCGACCTCGATGCAGTCGCGGCCAAGCAGCACGCGCTGGCAGGTCTGCTCGACACGGCACTGATTGCGGAGGTTGCTGCACTCGACCGACAGATCGACGCCGAGGCGGCCCGCCTGTGTGCCCGCCTGGTTGCCGCTCTTCAGCAGGCGGCAGCAATCCTCGAGCGCCTTTTGCTTGTCGAGTGCCGTACGCGCCCGGCTGACCTTGCACGGGCACTTGCCGTTCACGTGCCGGCAACAGTTGCACACTCCCTGCGCCCGCTTGACCGGGTCGGGCGAGCAGCGGCACTTGCCGTCCGCATTGTCTTGCAGATTGGCCGCGCTCACGACATTGCGGAAGTTCACCATGTTCTCGGGCGAAGCATTCGACTCCTCCAGGAACTTCTGCAACGCCAGCGGCTCCTGGCCGGGCCGATCCAGGATCGCGGGCCGCTGCCCGATCACTTGCAACTGCAGCGGCTTGTTGTTCAGCACCGGCACCACACCTTCCGGCATGATCAGGTAGCTGGTGTAGGGCGTGGCAATGCCGTACTTCTTGGCCAGCAGCTTGGTCTCGTCGACCAGTTCCTTCGTTTCGCCGTTGGCCCGCATCTGATCGAGGAGATAGCCGACCTTGCGGCGCGCCCACAGGTGCTCGACGAAGGCATAGTCGTTGCCCGTCTTGGTCAGGAAGTCGATGTCGTAGGCGAACTCTTTCTTGTCGGCGCCGACCATGCCCGCGAGCACGAGCTTGGCCTTGGCGGCGCCGCGATAGCGGCCGAAGACAACGAGCTGCCCGCCCTGGAACAGGTCGGGCAGTTCCGGCGGATAGATCTCCGAGAGGAT
>JBFWSD010000323.1:0-7045 GCA_050248575.1 Gemmataceae bacterium | reverse complement strand
TCAGCAGATTGACCTGTTGCTTGATGGTCAACTGGTCGAGCCAGCCCGGACTATTGATCACACGCTTCAACAACGCATGATAAGCCAGGTTCTTGCCGAGGAGGCCGACCAGCGCGGGCAGCCCGCAAAACCAGGTAAGGATGCGGGTCTCCACCGTCGGGCCGGCCACCACGGGCGGCCTCGACATCAACAACAGCGCCATCACCACCGCCACGGTGTCGACGAGTTCCAGGGCCAGCATGAATTGCAGTTGCTGCCTCGCCTGCACCTGCTCGGGCTGCTTCTCGCTCACCGCCGACTGAATTGCCGCGAAGATGATCGAGGTCGCCAGCAAGACTCCGTACGTCCAGAACAGGTGCGTGAGAGGTGCAGGATCTCCCTCGGTGCTATCGGGAGGGAGATGACGCGCGCGGGCCAGGCAATACGGGCACTGCGCGGCGGTCTCGGCCACCGCCTTACCGCAGCGCCAGCACTCGATGAGCGGTATCGCCTCGGGAATATCGCCGGAAAGCCGGAAATCGGGTACCGGCTCTTCGGGCAGCGACCAGTTCCACGGCCTGGGATCCTCGGGCGCCGGGTCCCCGCTCTGCCCGCTCATAAGCCCTGGCTCTCCGCACGCCGGATCAGCATTTCCTCTTCCTTCTGGTAGGCAATCGCCGCCTGGATCGCCTTGACCAGGCCGACGATGACAATCACCTTGAGGATGATTCCTTTGGCTAGGTTGCTGGGGTCGAAGAACACGATGAGCGCCTGGTAGCCCAGGAACAGCACCAGGGCCGTGATGGTGATCGGCACGGGGTAGCTCTTTACCATAGCACCGAAGATGATGAATACCACGCCCAACGCGACAAAGCTGCCATAGATGATGCGGAGAATGCGCACGCCGGTATTCTCGACCTCGGCCGCCTTGGCTTGGTCGACGATCATGCCCGGGCCAAGCTTCTGAACTTCCTTCTGGATGACCTGTTTCATCTCGTTGCGGGCATTCAAGAGAAGGGCCAGGTTCAGGATCACGAACAGGGCGCCGACCACGTAGAGAATGGCCCGCGCCGAGTCGAGTTTCTTGCCCCGCGCTTGCTGTGCGAGGCTGCCCAGCTTGGGAGCGCCCGGCGCAAAGGGATCATCGCCGCCCGCCCCGAGCGGTTGCGGCTGGGGCGTTCCAGGTGCCTGCTGATAACCGAACTGGTTGGGATCGTGCGGCGAGTTCATGGCGAAGCTTTCCTCGATTCAAGAGGTACGACTGGGTAGTGAGAGGATTATCCGTCGCCCGGCGGCCACTTGCAAGCAAAAGCAATCCAGGCAACACTTGTGTCCGATTCTAGAGCAGGCGAGGTGGCGTGTACACTTTCGCAACCGATTTCGGAATGATCCCTCTCAGCGGCATCAGTGAACTGTTCGATAATCGATGAGGGATTCTCTCGCATGCCCGCGGTGCGATGGCTGGCATTGCGCAACGGGCCACCGCGCACTACAACAGCCGTGTCGGTACCCCTGCGCTCTTCCGGGAGGCGAACCCATGTTGCGACGGTTGACGCTGCTCGTTTCAGTCTTCATGCTGGCTGTCTTGACGTTGGCAGGCAGGGCTCAGAAACCGCCCTACGATGTCTTTCCTGCAGCGGCGCCGCCCTACTACCGTGTTCGCTACGAGGCGTCTTCAAACAAGGGGGAACTGGCGTACCCGGTCAACTACACCATGTGGATTCCGCCCGGAGTGAAGACGCTGCGCGGCGTGATCGTTCATCAGCACGGCTGCGGGGAGGGCTCGTGCAAGTCAGGGCTGACCGGCGCCTACGATCTGCACTGGCAGGCACTGGCGCGGAAACACGACTGTGCCCTGCTGGCCCCTTCGTACGAGCAGCCCGACAAGGCCGACTGCCAGCTGTGGTGCGATCCGCGCAACGGTTCCGACGCGGCCTTTCAAAAGGGGCTGGCCGACCTGGGCAAGAAATCGGGGCATCCCGAACTCGCACAGGTTCCGTGGGCGCTGTGGGGCCACAGTGGCGGCGGACACTGGGCGGGCGGCATGGTCCTCCTGCATCCCGAGCGGATTGCCGCGGCCTGGCTCCGTTCGGGCGTGCCACTCTTGAAGGAAGACCCCAAGCGCACGGGCATCAAGGCGCACACGCTGCCCGAGGCGGCGCTCAAGGTGCCGATCCTGTGCAACCTCGGTACGAAAGAGGGCGTGACCGTGAAGGAGGGCCGCTTCGCCGGCGTCTGGCCCGCCAATCAGGCATTCTTCGAAGCGCTGCGCAGCAAGGGAGGGCTGATCGGTGTGGCGGTCGACCCGCTTTCGAGCCATGACTGCGGCAATCAGCGCTACCTGGCGATCCCATGGCTGGATGCGTGCCTGACGGCGCGACTGCCACAGACTGCTGAAAAGCCACTCAAAGCGATGCCCCAGGACCAGGCCTGGCTTGGCCCGGTCCTCGGCGGCAAGGCGATGGAGGCAGGGAAGTTCGACGGCGATCCCTTGAAGGCGGGCTGGCTGCCCGGCGCGTCGGTGGCGAAGGCGTGGGAGGAGTATGTGAAGGACACGAAGGTGCAAGATGCCACGCCGCCCGCGGCCCCGACGAACGTGCGCGTGAAGGGGAACGTGCTCACCTGGGAGACGCAGGCCGATCTCGAAAGCGGGCTGGCCGGGTTCATCATCGAACGGGACGGCAAGCCGGTGGCCCGCTTGCCCGAGCAGGGCAAGAATCCGTTTGGCCGCCCAGTGTTCCAGAACCTGCAGTACAGCGACACACCCACGCAACCACTCGTGCCCATGCTGTTCACCGACAAGAGCGCAGAATCGGGCAAGACCCATGTCTATCGGATCATCGCCGTGAACACGGTCGGGCTGGAATCGAAACCCAGCACGCAAGCGCTTCCATCTTCCGAATGACGTTGGGAATGGATCAATCCAGGATGAATTCGAGCTTGTTGTTGCGGTGGGGTCCGACCTCGGCGTTGAGCGTCGACTGCGTGTTGTAGCGGGGCGGGATGTGCTCGGCGGCAATCGGCACGCCGGGGCCAGGCGGTTCGCTGGGAGCCACGCCGGTCGTCCCCGAGTAGATCCGCACGTGATACTGCCCGGCGAGCAACCCCTTCTCGGCGGGGACCTGGAAATTGCCATTGATGATCGGGGCGCCGCCGGATTGTCCGTGGCCCGTCACAGGTTCAAACTGAATGGCCCCCGATTCAAGTGGCGTGCCTCGAAAAGAGACGGTGCCTTCGACCGGGTAGCGTGCGGGGCCGCTGTCCGCGCAGCCCAGCGTTGCCACAATAAGGGAGCCCATCAAGAAGTGACGGAGAGTATACATGTCGGCTTCCCGTTGCTCTATTCGTTGATGACTTCATCGCCGTTGCTGGTGCTGAGGGCCCGCCAGACGTTGATGGCGATCCCGTCGGGCACGAATCGGATCGAGCCGTCGCACATGGCGACGTTGACGCCGCCCGGGTGTCGGCTGCGCGCGGCAAACATGCTGGGCAGGGCGCTGGTGGCCCCGGTGCAGGGCGGGTTGGGATAGCTGTTATCGCAGTAGCCCGAGCTTTGCAGGACGTCGGGGGCAGAACTGTTCGGCGTGTTGTAAGCGGTGAAGGTGGCCGATTCCCCCCACCAGCCGAAGCCGCGCAGGTCGTTCCGCTGCCCCTGGATCACCTCGGCCAGCATCAGCGTATTGCTGGTGCCGTCGGTGATCTTGCTGAGAGTGCTGCCCGCACCGAGCGGGTCGAAGGGAGCGCCGCCGAAGTTCACCCCATTGAGAGTGGCAACCTGGCGGTATTCATCGAAGGGATTGGACTGCCACTGCACCGCGGTGTTGCCGAAGTTGACGGTGTAATTGTGGGAAGTGATGCCCCAGGGGGCGTTGGGAGTGTCGCTCGGGCAGGTCATGACCTGGAAGCGTTTCCGGGCGACATTGCCGTTGCTGCCGCCCGAGTAGCGCGGGCCGGTCGCGTCGGTGCCGCCCCAGTTGGTGTAGAGCTTGAAGACAGCATCTTGTTCGATGAAGGGGAGGATCAGCACCTGCCAGGTGCCCCAGCAGCAACCATGCTTGCCCATGCCGAGGGGCAGGCTTTCGAAGACATTGTGATAGTTGTGCATGGCGACGCTGAGCTGGCGGAGGTTGTTCTGGCAGCGCGTGCGGCTGGCGGCTTCGCGCACCTTCTGAACGGCGGGCAAGAGCAGCCCGATCAGCACACCGATGATCGCAATGACCACCAGCAATTCGATCAGCGTGAAACCCGGCCGACGGCACAAGAAGCCCGGCTTCTGATCCACACAGACACATGATGTTCGGGTCAGCATCTCTGGACCTCCTGCGATTTTTTGGCCCAGCACAAAAACGCCAGTCTGTGACACGTCGCGGGTGCCGCGGAACGGATGGATTCACACGCCAGCGTTATTAGGTTGGCAGGGGTTCTGCCTGATCGCGCATCACTTCCTTCGACAGGCTGCCCCTTGCCCGGTTGCGATCGTTTCGCATTGGCAGAGAAGACCTTACGGCAACAGCGTCCCCTGGTAGGCATCTCTGGAGGCCGCATGAATACGGCACAGACTCCACCTCAAATCGTGCCGCCGGATCAGTTTCTCGGGAGCCTGGTCGCGCTGGGGCTCGTGCCCCAGACAGAACTGCAGGCCATGCTGGAAACACTCGACGCCTCCAGCCGCGCCAACACCAAAATGGTGGCCCAGGAACTGATGAAGCGGAACGTGCTCAGCCGATTCCAGGCCACCATGCTTTGCCAGGGCAAGACGCGCGGCCTGGTACTCGGCAACTACTTCCTCACCGACAAGGTCGGGCAGGGCGGCATGGGGATGGTCTACAAGGCCGTCCACCGCCGCATGAAGCGCGAGGTGGCCCTCAAGGTACTGCCTCCCGACGTGGCGCACGATGCCGCACAGGTTCAGCGTTTTCAGCGCGAGATGGAAGCCGCGGCCCGGCTGGCGCACACCAACATCGTCGCTGCCTACGACGCGGATGAAGATCAGGGGGTGCACTTCCAGGTCATGGAATTCGTGTCCGGGCAGGATCTGTCTTCGTGGGTGAAGGGGAAGGGTGCGCTGCCCGTGGCCGAGGCCGTCCAGTGCATCTTGCAGGCGGCCCGTGGGCTGGCGTACGCGCATCAGGCGGGCGTGATTCATCGTGACATCAAGCCCAGCAACTTGCTGCGCACGACCGGGGCCGACGGCCAGCTACTCGTCAAGGTGCTGGACATGGGCCTCGCCCGCATGCAGGGCCCGGGGACCGTGTCGGCCAAAGACCTGACCGATACGGGCAGCGTCATGGGCACTTGCGACTACATCGCTCCCGAGCAAGCCGTCAACACCAAGCGGGCCGATCACCGCGCCGACATCTATAGCCTGGGCTGCACTCTCTACTACTTGCTCACCGCCCAGCCGATGTTTCGTGGCGAAACGGTCATGGAAATCTATCTCGCTCATCAAAGCGAGCCGATCCCACCCTTGAGTGCGACGCGGCCCGACGTGCCTCCAGAACTCGAGAAGATCTACGAACGCATGGTCGCCAAGCGCGTCGAAGGCCGCTACCAGTCGATGGCCGAGGTCGTGACTGACCTGGAAAAACTCGTGGGCAGTTCAACGGCCCTGGCCACCAGCGTGACCCTACGGAAACTTGCGGCGGCGTCCTCTGGGCTGGAAGCGACCAATGTGGGCGGGATTCGTTCCGAGCTGGACAGGACCAGCGTGGAAGGAGGCATGTCGGGACTGGGAGGCATGTCGGGACTGGAAGCAACCAATGCGGGCGGGCGCGGTCTCTCCGGCACGGAGGTCCAGCTGGTCACGGCTTCCCGGGCCATCAAAGAGCGGGCCCATCAGGTGTTCGAGCGGCTTGGCCCATATCGAACGCGTTCACGACCGTTGATCGGCGCCGGGCTGGCGTTCCTGGTCTTCATCGGGATGAATCTTGTCTTCCGCGGCAACGGAAGTGACAACGACCGCTCTGCGGAGGAGGCGCCCGACACCCCCGGAGTTACCGGTCTCAAGAAGCCCGCGACTCCGGTGGCGACCGGCAAGCCGGTCAAGGTGTTCATCCTGGCCGGGCAGTCCAACATGGGCGGCCGCGCTCACATTCGCACGCTCGAGCGCATGGCCGACGAGCCGGGGACGCGGCCCTTGCTCGACATGATCAAGCAGCCCGATGGAACCTGGAGGGAGCGCGACGATGTCTGGGTCTATTACAACCGCGACCGACGCCTGAAAAAGGGAGACCTCAGCATCGGCTACGGCGAGAGCGACGATGAAATCGGCCCGGAACTGCTGTTCGGCTCCGTCATGGGTGACTACTTCGATGAACAGGTACTGCTGATCAAGTTGACGAAGGGGCCGATGAATCTGGCGAAAGAATGCCGGCCCCCCAGTTCGCCGGGTGGGCCAGGCCCGTACTACCAGCAAATCATCGCCACGGTGCGCGGGCTGCTGCCGCGCCTGGACCGCGAATTTCCCACCTATCGCGGGCAGGGCTACGAACTCGCCGGCTTCATCTGGTTCCAGGGCTGGAACGACATGATCGACGACGACGCCCGCGCCGAGTACGCACAGAACCTGACCAACCTTATCAAGGACATGCGAAAGGACCTGGGCGTGCCGGGCTTGCCCTTCATCATCGGCGAGATGGGTATCGATGGCGCCAATCCTCAGGACCGGATCCAGGAAATTCGCACGGCGGAAGCGGCCGTGGCTGCCCGGCCCGAGTTCAAGGGCAACGTGGCCCTGGTGACCACCGCCGAATTCTGGGACACGGAGGCCGCCGAGCTCCTGCGCACCAGCTTCGTCAAGCGGAAGTGGGTCGACAAGGAAGCCGCCGAGAAATTCGGCC
The DNA here is from genome assembly GCA_050248575.1 of Gemmataceae bacterium. Taxonomy (GTDB): domain Bacteria; phylum Planctomycetota; class Planctomycetia; order Gemmatales; family Gemmataceae; genus JBFWSD01. The sequence goes on along the minus strand of JBFWSD010000323.1, from coordinate 227 downwards.
GCATGGCCAGCAAGGAGGGCTATCTCTACCTCGGCAGTGGCAAGACCGTTGCCCAGATCGGTAATGCCTTTGGTCAGAGCATGAAGAAGCTCCTCGGGGCGCGCTGAGACGGGCAGGGGTACAAGACGCTAATGGCTGGCGTGCTCGCGGCACGAGGCGTATCCGCAAGCCGTTGTCCCACTTGGCTGGTGCGCCTGTTGGAGGCTCGACCCAATGTCCGCCGGTCT
>JBFWSD010000322.1:0-7045 GCA_050248575.1 Gemmataceae bacterium | reverse complement strand
TGAAGTCCGGTAACGACCACTCGCAGAACCAAGCAAAAAGTCGAAACAGGCGGGTGGCCGAACTCGGCATTCGGGATCCGTTGCGGGCACCAATGAGCCGCGGGGAGTGGCCAAGTCCGGAACCATCGAGAAGACCGGTGAGACGTGACTGGGACTAAAAGGAGCTGGTGTCCAGCATCCGGTGCCTCGCCAATCCTCACTTCGTTGAAGCCTCGATGGTCGAGGATGGGCAACTCCTTGACCTAGCCATCGTCTCTTCTTGGGTGCTTGGACTCGTACTCTTCGATGGCCGCGTTCCACTCGTCGAGGTCGGCATCGGAAAGCAGGTGCTGGTTGCACTCGGTGACGAGCCTGCCGGTCTTCTCGAACGCATAGATGAGGGCCGGGTCGAGTCCGGCATCCTTCATGACCTGTGAGGTCATGGCTTCGATGTACTCCGGGTGTAGGGCGTCGAAGAAGACGGGGTCGCTCGGGCCCGGCTCACGCCCGAATCGTTGGACGAACCGGTGGTGCTGCTCCTCGAACAGGCCTTCCAGTTCGCCGGTCATCGGTATCGTCCTGAAGCCGGTGCCGCTGTCGTCGTCGACGTCCTGGCCCCAGCAGCATCGCTTGTATTTCTTGCCGCTACCGCAGGGACACGGGTCGTTTCTGGAGAGCTTCTTCGCCATGATCCTGCCCTGTTCGGATAGATGCGAACTGACGTTGACGGAAGCATCTCGCACGCAACGCCGGTTCTAGGATGAGAGTGGTGAGCCGCACAGCGGGAGTACCGCTTGGCTGGGCCAGCCCAAGTAGGAATATAGTGATCAGGCGGACAAGCACAATGTCTGGGCGGGAGCGGCTCGATCCCCCTGGTGCACCGCCCACGATTTGGTTCAGAAGGACGGACCAACTCGCCGATGTGCTGGGCGATGGGAGTGGGGCGAATCAACCCGGTCACATGGCATACACCGCGAGCTCCCGGATCTCCTGTTCCACGGGGTGCCTCTCGTTCCAATCGGCCGTTTGATACTCCGAGTTGCCGTTCAGCTCTGAAGTTCCTTGCGGAGACGGAACAATGAATAGCCCCGCGGCAGTCCGCGGGATCCAGTCCGCAGCCCCGCGTCGACCGCAGCCCAGGTCTCGTCGGTCCCTTCGATCGGTCCTGACAACTTGACCGGCCACTTGCCGGTCCGTGCCTGGTGGGCCCGGGCCCAGGCAATGACCTGCTGCAGGCTCAGCCGGGGCCGCTGGTTGATGGGACGCAGGCCGCGGTGCCTGGTCAGGAACCGGGCCAGGGTCGTCCCGCCGGACAATCCGCGCAGGCCGCGCTGGAAGGCCGTGTTGACCCGGTGCCAGTTTTCGCCTGGCGCCTCCGGGATCGCTCCCGAGGCGACGCCGGGCCACTTCCCGTGACGCACATGATAGGCATCGGCCCAGGACAGGATCTGTTCTTCGCTCCACACCGGTCTGCGATGTTGACGTTTCCCGCGCATCAGACGATCGCGCAGGTCGCGCAAGGTCATCCGGCCCGGCAGGCCGCGCTGACCGTAATAAAGGGCTTGCTCGACCGCCCGCCAGTTCTCCCCGGCGGTCCCTGGAATCTCTCCTGACTTCCAGATCGGCCATGCTCCTGTCCGCTCACGATGGGTCTGCATCCAGTCCTCGATCCTGGTGAGCGTGAGGCGTGGTCCGCCCGAGGACGGCGGGCCATCGGGACAGGCCAGGAGCCTTGGGAGCGAACCGCCCCCCGGCAGTCCGCGGCCGCCAGTTTGTAGCATCACGTTGAGCGCAGCCCAGTTGTCACCGGGCGACTCCGGGACGGGACCGGAGGTGGTCGTTGGCCAGCGACCGGTGCGCTTCCGATGGCTGTGTGCCCAGGCCAGGATCTGTGCGGGCGTCAGCCGGGGGAGGGCACGGTCGTTGCGCTTGTTGCGGTAGCGGGCCAGGAAGCGGGCCAGCGAACTGCCGCCAGCAAGCCCCCGTCCGCCACTCTTGAGATGGTAGTTGAGGGTCTTCCACTTGAGATCCGGCGACTCGGGGATACGGCCGGACGAGACGGTCGGCCATTGACCGGTGCGCTGGTGATGGGCGTCGGCCCAGGCGAGAATCTGCTCTGGCGAGATCCTCGGCAGGTCGAGATGGTAGCGCTTGCCGCGCCGATGTCGGCTCAAGAATTCGGCGAGGCTCATTCCTGTCTTCAAGCCGCGCCGCGCGTTCCGCAACGCTCGTTCGACCGAGTTCCAGGTCTCGCCGGGCGCTTCCGGGACTGGCCCCGACTTCGAGCGTGGCCATTTGCCGACGCGGGCTCGATAGGCGTCGGCCCAGGCCAGGATCTGCTTCTCGGTGAGCGGGGGCAGCGCCGCAAGGTTGCGTGTACCGCGTCGTTCGACCAGAAGGCGGGCCAGCGTGGTGCCCCCCGGCAAGCCCCGGTTGCCGGCCCGCAACAACATGTCGATGCTGCCCCAGTTCTCGGACACTCCAGCGATCGGCCCCGACTTGGCGTTTGGCCAGCTACCGGTGCGGCGCTGATGCTCATCGGCCCAGTCCAGGATCTGTTCGGTGGTCAGCTCACGACCGAGCTGGGGATGCGGGACGCCGCGGTGCTCGTGGAGCAGCTTGGGCAGCGAACTGCCTTTCGGCAGCCCGCGTATCCCGGCAGTGAGGGCATTGTTGACGAGATGCCAGGACTCGGTGGGGCACTCGTGGATCGGACCACTGCGGGTGTTCGGCCACTGTCCAGTGCGGGCGTGATGAGCGTCGGCCCAGACCAGGATCTCACTGATGTTCAGTCGACGCTTACGAGCGCCCATGGAATGGTTGCACCGAATTGACCGAAGGCTCCACATCCCCCGGGGAAGATTCTCGCACCTGAACGAAGGCAATGCAACCAGCTCACGCCGCGAGCCGCCCAGCATCCGGTGCCTCGCTCACGCGCACCTCGCTGAAGCGCACGCCCGTGGCGTCGTAGAACAGGATGCGATTCTCGTCGGCCGCCCAGACTGCGTACAGCTTGAGCAGGCGCGGGCCATGGACCTGGTAGAAGAGTCCGCATGGCTGGCCGCTGCGTGTGATCTGGCCCTCGAAGAAGGGCGACTCCTCGAGGTCCAGCTTGTCATGGTCGCACAGGGTTTGCCGGACGAATCGTCTCAGGTCCTCAAGCGTCGGCAACGACACGACTCTCATCTAGTCTCCATCCCTCCCCTCACCGCGCAATGCTGGCATGCGAGCACAGTGCTGAAGCATCTCTCTTATCGGTCGCGAGGTGCAGGGAGCTTGGTAGTGGGATGGGACGAGGAATGTCTTGGCAGATGTCGGCCAGTGACACTGTCAATGCGGTCGCTACAACCGGCACCGATTCGCTGTCGCGTAGGCAATCTGGGGCAGGATTCGTTCAAGTAATCGGCGGGCTCGGTACTTGTCGACATGTGCGATGCTGGGGTTCGCTACAGCTTGAGCACGGGCAAGCTGAGGGGGTTTGACGGCGTGGATCAGTAGGCCGGTGCCCAAAACGATATGCCCCAGTGTAGATCGGGTGCCGCAGAATCTGACGAATAGTCTCTCGACACGGAACCCGCCATTCCAACTCGCCACGGTTGCTTGCCGTCTGGGACCGTACAGGTAGCTGGATACTATTGGCGATCAAGTAGCGCAGCACACCATGTACCGTGCCTTGCGCGTCAAACTGGTCGAAGAGCAGGTGGACGATGCTCTGGACCTGCTCGTCGGGGTCGAGTGTGACCCGTCCGGACGGGTGTTTGAGGTAGCCGACGGGGACAGCTACCACCAATTCCCCGCGGCGGGCCTTGTTGACTTTGCCCTGGTACATCCGGCTTTTCAGCACGTGCAACTCAGCTTCGCTCATCATGCCCGTCAACCCCAGCAGAAGGCGATCCGAGTACTCGTTGGGATCATACAGGCCATCGGCGTCGGCCAGCAGCACTCGGAAACGGGCACACAGTTCAAGCAATTGGTGCCAGTCTTTGCACGAGCGTGCCAGCCGACTCATCTCCAGGCCGAGGATCAGCCCGACACGATCGAGGGCGACTTCGGCGAGCAGACGCTGAAAGCCGGGCCGGCCCTCAATCGACTGGCCGCTTTTGCCTAGATCGTCATCGATAACCTGGATCTGGGGACGCGGCCAGCCCAGCAGGATGGCCCGTTCGGCCAAGCCGTATTGTCGGGCGGTGGATTCCTGATGGTCGACCACCTGTTGCGGGGTAGACTGGCGAACGTAGACGATGGCAGTTCTTTCCCAATGCCAGGACTTGATCTTGGGAGATGTCAGCAGCTCACGCGGGGAGAGGTTCATGAAACACCTCCTGCGCTGAAGCCGGCTCGATCGCGATCGAACGCGTCATCATCTCGGCGAGCAGGCGTTGGAGACGCTGCTGTCGGCGAGGCGGAAGCTGGGTCCAGATCGCTGTCAGGGGAAGTGGGGAGACCTGGGCGGCTACGGACGGGGGGGCGGGGGGATAGGTTTGTCGATGAGCATGGGTCGTCTCCTTGACCACGATGCTGGCTACACCATGCGGCCAGCGCCAGAAGAGCATTCAGCGAGATCGTAGCAGGACCCGGTGGTTGCGCACAAGACGACGCTTTGCGCGTCTTCTGACTGGTTGTTCTCGATCTTCCAGTGATTCCGCAAGGCCAGCCCATATTGCTTCGCCGAGCAGTCTCGACTGCCAATGAAATAGCGCTCTTCTTCACTCTTCTTGCCATCCACTGTTCGCTCGCTGTGGCACTTGCCAATCACGATCAGCTTGGCCCAGGCATCTTGATGGCGTATGCCCTCGGGTGCATAGATGACCTCGTACATTCGCTTCTCGTGCCGTCCGTGCCCGACTTCCTCCGTCTCGTGCCAGTCATAGCGGATGCCTTGGCATTCCGACGCATAGGCTGTCTCAAATGCTTTGTGGATGTCCTCCTTCAACTGCGGCTGATTGTCCTTTACTGCCAAGACATAATCTGCGCCCTGTTCGACGATCTGTTTGGCAATCTCCTTCTGGCAACCCATCGCATCGATGCTGACCAGTGCTCCCTTGGCTTGCAGCATTTCCAGCAGATAGGGAATGGCCGTGATCTCGTTGGATTTCTCGTCCACGGCGACCTGGCCCAGCGTCAAAGTGGCGTCGGCGGCCCAGGCACTGACCAGGTGCAGTTGTCGGTGCGGCGACTTGCCGCCACCCGAATGCCGCAGCGTCTTGCCGTCGATGGCTATGTGCCTCACGCCCAGCAGTTCGCTGAGGTCGTGCAGCCACTCCAGCAGGCAACGCTGCACCACCTGCGGGTCGAGTCGGTCGAAGAGCCGCTCGAATGTGTGCGCCGACGGAATGCCGTTGGGCAATTCCAGAAACCCCTTGAACCAGTCCTTCCGACGGCGACCAAAGATGGCAATCTCTTTCCAGTTATCCGCATCGGCGATGACCGCACAAACCGCTATGGTGACGATGTCGATCAGCAGATGCCGTTTGCAGCGGTTGATGCGGGGATCTTTGAGGCGCAGATAACGTTTGAGGTTGACTGGGGACGTGGCCATGCTTCTCCTCCGTGATCGGAAACGGGCGACTCCGAGGAGAATCGTAGGCTTGTACACTTGACCGCATCAAGCCCCCGGCAATAATTCCGGCAGGCTAAAATGAGTTTTCCCTACGAACAATGCGATCCATTGACGATGATGAGCGGGCCGTCGAGCAATTTGTCCGCGAAGTTACCAGAGCCGAAGCGGCTTGGGGGATCCAAACGCCTCATGGCTTTGCCGTTCTTCCGGCAACACGTGATTGACCTTGCTCCCATGAGGCCGCCTCGGTATCACCGCGCCGCCGAGTGAAACGGAGGCTGGCTCTGCTGGCGAGCAACCAGCCAAGGGATAACTCGGCCGAAGGCGTCGTGCCCGCGCGTCTGGCGACCGCGGGCCTTCTTCCCGCCATCGGCTACCTGAGCTCATGCCTCCGAAAACGCACCGTTACGCTTGCATGACCGTCGCCCTCTCTCCGAAGACCTCGGCCGGCGTTCGATTCTCCAGCGACTGGTGACGACGCGCAACGTTGTAAAAGCCGAAGTACCGTTCGAGCCCCGATTGCAACGCCGGCACCGTCTCGTGACGCCACAGGTAGACCTCTTCGTACTTCACCGTCCGCCACAAGCGCTCCACGAACACGTTGTCCAGCCAGCGGCCTCGGCCATCCATGCTCACTCGGGCTCCTGCCGCTTCCAGTCGACTTGTGTACGAGGTCGACGTGAACTGCACGCCCTGGTCGGTGTTGAACACTTCCGGGCAACCGCGACGCAACGCCTCCTCCAAAGCATCCAGACAGAACTCCACGTCCAGCGTGTTCGACAGTCGCCACGACAGCACGAAGCGGCTATGCCAGTCCATCACCGCCGTCAGGTACATGAAGCCGTGCGGCAGCGGAATATACGTGATATCCGTGCTCCACACCTGATTTACGCGCTCGATCGTCACGCCACGCAGCAGGTACGGATACGCCTTGTGCCCGGTGCCACGAGCCGACAGCCGAGGCTTGGGATAGATCGCTTCCAGGCCCATCAGCCGCATCAGGCGCTGCACGCGTTTGCGATTCACCGCGTGCCCTTCGTCGCGCAGCCAGCTTGTCATGCGACGACTGCCCTGGAAGGGATGCTCCGTGTACTCCTCGTCGATCAACGCCATCAGCGCGAGGTTCTCCGCCGTCTCCGACGCCGGCTCATAGTAGTAGCTCGATCGACTCAGGCCGAGCAGTTCGCACTGCCGGCTCACGCTGAACACGGTGTCGTCAGGATCGACCCAGGCCCGCTTGTGTTCAATCGAAGCTGGCAGCTTTTTTTTTGAGCCAGTCCAGCTCCATCTTCAGCCGCCCGATCTGCTCGTAGAGCTGGGCCTGCAAGGCCTCGTGCTCCGCGCTTGACGTCCTGGCGCCTTGCAGGAACAACCCCTCGGCATTGCTGACCAGCTGCTTCTTCCAGGTGTGAATCAGCGTCGGATGCACACCATGCAATGCTGCCAGTTCGCTCACTGTCTTATCGCCACGCAACGCCGCCAACGCCACGAGGTGCTCCCCCGTGA
>JBFWSD010000321.1:0-7051 GCA_050248575.1 Gemmataceae bacterium | reverse complement strand
TTGACACTGGGCGACACGACCCTGCGTGTCGACATGGTCCCCTGCCCCTTTGAACAGCAGGTCTGGAAGAACGGCGACAAGGCCAAGCGGGGCTGCCGCATGTCCTGCAACTGAGCAGGATCGCACATCTCCGTGTGCGAAAGCTGCCAGCAGGCTCGACTGATCTGTGGGTTCGGGCTACTTGGCCGCCGGGGCCGCCGCGGGCAGTTCGTAAGTGCGGCCATTGCTTGAAGAGCGATTGCGCAGGGCGAGTTGATAGAGCTTCTCGCCCGTCTCGGTGGGATACTGCCCGGTCACACAGGCGCGGCACAGGCGGCTTTCATCGAGATCGATGCAGCGGGCCAGAGCGTCCACGGGCAGATAACGCAAGGTATCCGCGCCAATCTCGGCGGACATGATCGCCAGCTCGTCGTCGGTCGGCGCGGAGCCCCGCATGAATCGCGGGGCGAAGAGTTCGCGGACCGTGGACATGTCGATGCCGTAAAAGCACGGGGCCACGATCGGCGGGCAAGCCACGCGCACATGAACCTCGCGGGCTCCGCCAGTGTCGCGCAATTCGCGCAGCAGCGACTTCATCGTGGTGCTGCGGACGATGGTGTCTTCGATGAGCAGCACGCGCTTCCCGCACAGGACTTCGCGCAAGGGCGTGTACTTGACGCGGGCCCGGTTGGCCCGGTTCTCGCCGTCGATGAAGGTGCGGCCCACATAGCGATTGCGAATGAGCCCTTCCATCGAGCGCAGGCCCAGTTCGTAGGCCATGGAGTCGGCGGCTGCCTTGCCCGTATCGGGCACGGGCACCACGATGGTGTCCTCATCGAGCGGGACAGCTCCCAGCGCGCGTTCCTGATCGGCGAGCTCGCGGCCCAGCGCCGAGCGGATCAAATACACGCTCTTCTCGTCGAGCGTGCTGGCCACATTGGCAAAGTAAATCCACTCGAAGAAGCAGTGCGAGGTTTGTTGCCTGGGGGCGTAGCGGACCTTGCGTAGCTGATTGTCTTGAATGACGATCAGCTCGCCCGGCTCGAGATCGACCACGTTCTTGAAGCCGAGGTTGGTGAGGGCCACGCTCTCGCTGGCAGCGGCGAAGAGCGGCCCGTCCTGCGCGTAGCACAGGGGCCGGAAACCCTTCGGATCGCGCAGCACCACCATGTCGCCCATCGCGTTCATGAAGACGATGTTGTAGGCGCCGTCGAAGCGCTCCGCGAGGTTCTGGAAGACATCGACGAGATCGGGCCGGTCATCGCCCCTGAGCGCGTGGCTCAGGTAGTGCATCATGATCTCGGTGTCGGTTTCGCGGGTCAGGTGGTAGTCGGCGAGGGTGAGGAGCTCGGAGCGGAGATCGGTGAAGTTGGCGAGCTGCCCGTTGAACGCGAAGGAAAACCATTTCCATTTACAGCCATGATGGCGTTCGAAGGGCTGAGCATAGCTGCGGTCGTTCGAGCCGCAGGTGGCGTAACGGACGTGGCCGATGGCGGCGCGGCCCGAATACTCGCGCATGATGCTATTGTACTTGGCCTCGTGATTGAGGCGGAAAGCCTCGATGACGGTGCCCACTTGCTTGTAGGTGTCGATGATCTGTTCGCGGCGCGGATTGAACGTGGTGAAGCCGGCGGCGAGCTGGCCGCGGCTTTGCAGGTCGAGCAGCATGCGCGGCATGAGGCGCGAGACGTGCTCGGGCCCCGCCAGCGGCGTCAACCGCGACGGGCTCGAACTATGCAAATGGTAAATCGCCGCGATCCCGCACTCATGGTGGAGTTCGTCCATTTATCGCCGCGTCCGTGAAGAGGGGTGGTTCCCACTCACCCAGCTAGATGGGAACGGAGGTATTATAGGAATCGGCCCGGCTGCTCACAAGGAAATAATGAAGATCGCGGCGGCAGCGGCGCCGTAAATCCTTTTCCTTTGGTATTTTGTGCGCGTGACAGCGACTGCCGGGCCGCCTCAGCTGCACCCCGCTCGAGATTCTGGGCTTTGCGGAACAACCAGCCCCCTCCTGCCGTCTAACCTGAGGGGTTGAAACGCTCTCCAACATTTCCATCTAGGGGAGCCGGAAAATGAGCAGACTGGCATGGGTGCTGGGCGTCCTGGCGATGGGAACCCTCCTGTCGGGCAGGCCCACCGTCGCCGATGAACTTCCCGATTCTACCCAGGCAAAACTTGCTCCCGGCCAGCTGGACCGGTTGTGGAGGCAGGTTGAAGTCGGTCAGGACGGCGAAGCCACCGAGGCCATGGCCCACTTCATTCGCGCCGGGGACCTCGCCCTGCCCACGATCCAGAAGAATCTCTGCCTGCCTCCGAACCGCGAGCATCGGCGTCGCATCGAGCAGCTGGTGCGTGACCTGGATCACAACAGCTTTGATGCCCGCGAGCAGGCCACTCGTGAACTGATTCAGCTGGGCCGGCAATCTTCCCTCGAGGTGCATCGTGCCCTCGATCATCCGTCGCTCGAGGTCCGCCGCCGCGCCGAGCGAATTCTCGGCGAGATCTTCCCACTGCACAACCAGGGCGAGCTCCGCGCGGTCACCATTCTCGACATGATCGGTACCGCCGAATCCCGTCGGCTGCTGCGCAAGCTCGCCAGTCATCCCGCGAACGAACAGATCGGTGCAGCAGCGCGGGCAGCTCTGGCCCGGCGCGGCGTGCCTCATGCCGTTGCCGTGATCAATGCCCAGCTTGCCAGCAGCTGGCAAGCTGAGCAACTCAAGCCCGCCCGCCAGATTGACGACCTGGGCTATTTGCGGCGGGCTAGTCTCGATCTGATCGGCCGGATCCCCACACTCGAAGAACTTCGCACTTTCGAGAGCGACCAGGCTGCAGACAAGCGTGCCCGCCTCATTGATCGGTTGCTGGCGTCCGAAGAGTACGCCCGCCACTGGGCCGAACTGTGGACGGGCTGGCTCATCGGCCAGGATCTCGAGCCCGAAAGCCGCGCGCAGCTGCGAAACTGGCTGGAAATACAGCTCACGGCCAACCTCTCGCATCGTCAGCTGGTCCACGAGCTGCTGACCGCCTCTGGCCGCCCCGACAAGAACCCTGCCGTCCACTTCCTCCTCGCCAACCTGGGCAATCGCTTGACCCCGGGCGAAGAAAAGAAGCTCGGCCAGTTCGACATGGTGCCGCTCACCAGCAAGCCCATGAAGCTGTTCCTCGGCATTCGCATCGAATGCACCCGCTGCCACGACCACCCGTTCAACCCCGAGTATCGGCAGCGCGATTTCTGGGGCATCAATTCCTTCTATCGCCAGCTCGAGCTGGCCGACAACGAGCTAAAGGACAATCCGGGCTTCAACAGCACCAATTACGTGACCTACGAGAAGCGCACGCGCGTGGTGATCGCCACACGCTCCCAGTTTCTCCATGGCGGCAAGCCGCCCCCGGATTCGAAGAAAACACGGCGGGCTCAGCTGGCCGAGTATGTGGTGTCGCACCCGAACTTCGCCCGGGCTCAGGTGAATCGCCTGTGGGGCCAGCTCTTTGGCCGCGGCCTGTGCATCCACCCCACTTATGACGATTTCGGGGAGCACAACGAGCTAGTCCATCCCGAATTGATGGACGGGCTAGCCCGCGACTTCGTCCTGTCGGGCCACGACACGAAACAGCTACTGCGCTGGATCTGTGCCAGCGATGCGTATCAGCTTGCCTCGACAGCCAATCCCACCAACATCGATCTGGGCAGTGATGTGTACTTCAGCCGCATGCCGCTCAAGGCGCTGACCCTGGAGCAGGTTTACGACTCGCTCCAGGTGGCCAATCCGTTGCCCGTCGGCGAGACCGATCCGCGCCGGCACCGGGCCGAGTTCATCCGCGCCAACCGGCTCGCAGAACTATTCATCGACCGGGCGCCCGTCGACGACAGTTTCTGCTGTGGTTGCTTCACCCTTCCCGAGGTGCCCGATCGCGGCACGGCGGCCGAGGCGACCCGGCTCGGGCTGCGTCTCATCAACGGCCTGGAAACGAATCGGCAACTTCCCGACAAGTTGCGGCGGGCCATCGATCCCGACGATCCGGCCCGCACCATCGATGTACTCTTCCTGGCCGTCTTGACCCGTTATCCAACCAAGCAGGAGCAGGCGTCCATCCTGGCCGAATTGAAGCAGCCCGCCGACGCACGCCGCATCTGGGAAGATCTCTACTGGGCACTCCTCAACAGCAACGAGTTTGCCCTGAATCATTGAGTCGGCTTTTGGCGAGCCGCGACACGTCTCGCTGGTTCCGGCAGCTTGCGCTCCCGGTTCGCCAATATCACACCGCAAGCCGAAGCACTACCATAGCTAGATGAGCGCAGTCTGGGAGGTTGTGGTGCTTGGCGGAGGGGCGGCGGGCTTGCTGGCCGCATGCCGCGCCGCGGAGCGCGGCCGCCGCACCCTGCTCCTTGAAAAGAATCGGCAGCCCGGCGTCAAGATCCTCATGTCGGGCGGCACGCGCTGCAACATCACCCATGCCACTGACAACCGCGGCATCGTCGAAGCTTACGGGCCGCCCGGCAAGTTCCTCCACTCCCCGCTGGCCGCCCTCAGCGTGCAAAACACCATCGACCTCTTTGAGGCCGAAGGGGTAGCCACGAAGGTCGAAGAAACGGGCAAGATCTTCCCGGTCAGCAACAAGGCGAGCGATGTGCTCGCCGCCCTCTTGAAACGGCTCGCACGCTCGGGGGCCGTGCTGGCCACCGGCGAACCGGTTGTCGAACTCGAACGCGCCGAAGCGGGCTTCGTGATCGTCACGCCGCAACGGCGCCTGCCGGCTGCCCGCGTGATCCTCACCACCGGGGGCCAATCCTATCCGGGCAGCGGCACCACCGGCGACGGCTACACGCTCGCCGCCAGGCTCGGGCACACCATCGTCGCGCCCAGGCCAGCGCTGGTGCCGCTCACGGTCGGCGTTCCCTGGGTTGCCGAGCTGCGCGGCGTGACCTTGCCCGACGCGGCCATTCGCCTGGTCGAGGCGGGCAAGACCGTGATCGCCCGCCGTGGCTCGCTGTTGTTTGCCCACTTCGGACTCTCCGGGCCCGTGGTTCTGGATGTGAGCCGTGTCGTCAGCGGCCGCGCTCCAGGAGCGAAACCCCTGACCGCCGAGCTCGACCTGCTGCCCGGCTGGAGTGAGGAGAAGCTTGATGAGTTCCTGCGCGTGGAGGCACAGACCTCGGCCCGCAAGCTGCTGACGAGCATCTTGCCCGAGACGTTGCCGCGCCGGCTGTGTGTCAGCGTAGTGCAACAGGCCGGGCTGGCCGGCGAGCGCAAGGCGGCCGGGCTGAGCAAGGGCGAGCGACGCAGCCTGGTCCAGCATATCAAGCGTCTGCCTGTGCCCATCACGGGCACACTTGGCTTCAAGAAGGCGGAAGTGACCGCGGGCGGCATTGCCCTCAACGAGGTGGACTCGCGCAACATGCAGAGCAAGCTGGTGCCGGGGCTGTTCCTGGCGGGGGAAGTGCTCGATCTCGACGGGCCGATCGGCGGCTACAACTTCCAGGCCGCTTTCAGCACGGGCTGGCTGGCGGGCAGTTCGGTCTGAACGGTGGCCCACCTCAATCGACAGCGCCGCGCGTGTATTTGGGCGGCGGCGGCGGCGGCAGCAGGTTGCTGCCGAACCACCCCCCCAGGGGAGCGATGAACAGAGCGCTCAGCACCACGAAGAAGGCGTACTCGGCCAGCTCGCCCGACATCAAGAAGGGCACCATGCCGATGCCCGAGCCCAGCCCGACCACAAGGCCTTGCTTGAGGCCATTGCGCTGCGACGTGCCGCCGATGATTCCACCGAGGAAGATGGACAGCGCAAAAATCTCGCCCAGCGTGACCTGGTCTTGCACGTGGGTCTGGATGACCAGCCCCCCTTCGCTCACGCGGATGATGAACTGGCGGACGGGCTCGGTGCCGAAGCTGCCGCCAAACACGGCCACGCCAATGCCAACAAGCACGCGCACCCAGGCAACCGGGCCACTCAACGGGCCCTTGTTCTTGTCGTCGGTCTTGGGCAGGGCAATTTGCGTGACCAGCCCGGTGTCTTCCTTCTTCTTCTCCGCCCGGGTGGCCACCAGCGTGGGCATGTTCAGCTCGGGGGGCGGCTTCCAGATGATCGAACCGATCATGCCGCCCAGGGCGCCGCACGCGGCGTGCAAGATAGGAAGCACATAGTAGGCGGTGTGACTGGCAGTGGCCTCGCGCGTGGCGGCATTGGCGGGCAGCAACTCGCTGGCAAACGGCGCCACCACGCCGGCCAGCAGCCCGGTGACGATGCCCATCATGAACACGATCCCGGAGACGAGACCGACGCCCAGGCCGTAGCCATAGCCCATGCGGCGGCCGACCCCCGCCAGCACGCCCCCCGCGGTCACGGAAATAATCTGCATGACGTAAAAGACGACCAGTCCGGTCGTGGGTGCGAGTCCCCCTTGCGGGATCACCGTGCTGACCAGGCGAAGCAAGCCGTAGCTCAAGCCCAGGGCTATGAGCACGCCCGCGAACATCCGGCCCGCAGGGGACTGGTGCCACTTCATCTGCTCAGCCAGCGAACGCTCGTGGTCCAGGGAAGTGGCCTGGTACACGAGCATGACGCTGCACTTGGGGCACTGCAGGTTGTTCTCGTACGCCCCCTGACATTTGGGGCAAATCATGGGCATGGCCACACCTCGCGCACTGGCGCGTGTTGCTCACGGGTCGGGCGTTCGTCACTGTTAAGAATGCCTGCCTCCCCGCCTTAACCTGTTTCGTGAGTTGGCTGTATCTGTAACTTACAATGCGGCGGCATCTGGTACAAGTGATTGCAGCCAGGTCGGTCCGTGTACACAATGCACCTGACTCGATTCGGGGGAACCGACCATGACCGACAAGCTGGTGCTGGCCATCGATCAGGGGACCACAAGCACGCGGGCCATCGTCTACGATGCGCGTGGCCAGCGTCTGGGCCAGGCTGCCCGCGAGTTCAAGCAGTATTATCCCAAGCCGGGCTGGGTCGAGCACGACGCCGAGGAAATCTGGACCACCGTGTCCGTGGTGGTGAAGGCTGCACTGGCCGCGGCCCGTGTTGCGCCCACACAGCTTGCCTGTATCGGCCTGAC
>JBFWSD010000320.1:0-7053 GCA_050248575.1 Gemmataceae bacterium | reverse complement strand
GATTACTGGGAAAGCTGTGGTGAACTCCCCACGGCCCCCGCTGGAAGCTGGTGGCACCCCGCCAACTACATCGACTGGGAACGGATGGCCCACGACCTGGAACTTTCCGGCGACGTTTTCACGGTCGAGGCTGACAACGGCAAGGTTTATGTCTTCTCCAACCACTGAGGTCTAAGAAGCTTAGCAACTTAGTAGCAAAGTAACTTCTATTGGCCATTTGTAAGCAGACAGTCGCAAGGTCAAGTGGTCTCGGTAGCGACAGACTCAAGCAGAAGGGTTGAGAATTGAAGAAAGCTTACAAATGTCCTGTGCTCATTCCCTGCTAAGACGCAGTAACGGACCGACAGAACAGACTGTTTAAGAAGGAACCAAGAAAGGCAACAGCCAAAAACCACGTTCTATTTATCGTACATCTGGCAAAGTAGACCAGACAACCAGTTTCCCAGAAATTGTTTCGGATTTTGCTAACCCAGTTGAGGTCACGAGCTTATGACGGCAATCAAGTTCATCAAGCCCGTCGTTCTGCAAGTCTATGTGCATGATTCCGAGACTGGTGCGGACCACGTCCAAAGAAGAGTGTTCCTACCCGACTCTACCTTCCAACTCGGCGAATTTTCAGAAATCAACGACGAGACGGCTTGTCTGGAACTGGTCGGGGTGGGGGTCGTCGAAGTGCCGAACAGTGCCTGGCAGGAGGTCCCAGGAGGGCGTCAGGGCTTTTATCTGAACTAGGGTGGCCCGGGAGCCAGGTGTTTTAACGCGAGGGTTTGGGGGTTGAGCTGAGCAGGGAAGGCTTGTAGGGCGGGTTTGACACCCATGCACACCTTTCCTGCTAAGGCTGGCCCGGTCACGACTTCTTCGAACGACCTGGCAGCCGACTGACAGTCGCCTACCCAGGAATTGTTTCGGTCGCTTGTTCTTTGTGGAGGTACCTTCATGCCCAGTGGGGCTCAGCCAGAAAAAGAGGTCTCGCCCAAGCAACTACAAGTTTTTCTGCTCATCGTCGGTCACATCGAACAGTGGGGCTACCAGCCAACCATGGAAGAGCTTGCCAAAATCCTCGGTATCGACCGACGCAGCGTCCACGACAGGATGAGGTTGCTAGAGCGAAAGGGCTGGTTAGAGCTGGGAAAAAACCGAGACCGAGCAGTCATCCTTCGTGGCGTCAATTTCAGAGCTGTTTTCACCCCGGAGCGTCAAAATGCCATCGAAAGGCGACCCGTTTCTTGAGCTGGTGCTGTGGGTCGCCGCCATCCTTGGATTCTTGAGCGGTGCCATCAAAGAGTACTTTCGGAGGGACTGACACAGACTGTCTCACCTGTTGTGGCCCGGTTCGCAAAGAAAACGAATCTACCCCATTGACGACTTGCAAAAATATGTTTCAAGGGAAGTATGCAAGTCAACGCAACCGTGTTTAGGCTGCTGGAAGACTCCAAGCAGCAAAAGAAGACACATTCAGCAGTTACGTTTGAAGTCTCCGACCCCGTTCGTCCGAGCCAAGAGGCAATTGTGGCCCTCGCCAGGCTACTACTGTCTCTCGACAAGCCCCAGCCCCAGCTAGCGAGGGCATCATGAAGAAGGCCGCTGTTTACATTCGGATGTCAACGGACGACCAGGCCGACTCCCCCGACCGACAACGCTCCCAGATTCGCCCTTACTGCGAACGCCAAGGCTACAAGGTCGTCAAAGAGTACGTTGACCTGGGCATGCGTGGCTGGGACGATACGCGTCCCGAGTTCCAGAAGCTCCTTCGGGATGCCAAGGATGGCCAGTTCGACGTGATTGTCGTTGACGAACTGTCTCGACTCTCGCGTCAGTCACCGATGGAATATGTGGTTACGGTAGCACACCCACTTAGCCAAGCCGACGTGGCTCTCGAAAGCGTGGCTGAAGGTCGTCAGGACTGGAACGAGTTGGTCGGCATGATTCTGATGGCCGTCCGCCAGGACAAGGCTAACCAAGAGTCGGTGACACTGGGCAGACGTGTCGCTACCGGCATGAACAAGAAGGCTCTGGAAGCCAGGATGTACCCTGGTAGGGCACCCTATGGCTACAGGCACGTTCTCAACTCTACTGGCGACCGCGTTGGGCTGGAACCGGGTGACCCGGAACACGTTCAGGTCGTCAAACTCATCTTCGACCTGTACCTGAATCGCGACAAGAGCCTCGACACCATCGTCTTCGAACTGAACAAGCGGGGCATTCCGTCGCCACAAGAGGCGAAGTGGGGCAAGACCACGGTTGGTAACATCCTGCGGAACCCAACCTATGCAGGCAGCTACGTTTGGGGCCGCGTCCCACAAGGCCGATACTTCCGCTGTGATGGCGGCGAGGTTGTTGCCCGCAAACGCGGGGAAAGAAGTGGCAGGAGCCCACGCGAGAAGTGGCACATCATCCCCAACCGCCACACCCCCCTGATTGAACCAAGTGTTTTCGACCAAACGCAAGAGAAGCTCGTTGCCAACAGAAGTCGCACGTCTTCTAGCCGAAAAAACGACACCTATCCCTTAGCAGAGAAGCTGTACTGTCGTTGCGGACACGTCATGTACGGCACCTGGATACGCAGTGGCGGCGAAAAAGTCACCAGCTACCGCTGTGGTGCGAATATGAGCAAAGGCGGCAGCAACGTTTGCCCACCACACACCGTGCGTGAGAGCGTCGTTTTGAAAGCTCTGATTGCAGCCATCAAGGACAACTTCCTGCAGTCCGACAGTCTGGAACGACTTCGAGAGGAGCTGAAGAACCAGGCGGGGGAGACCGCGAGCAAGGGAAAAAGCGAGGCTGACCGACTCAGGAAGAAGCTTTCCCAGCTCGACAAACAGATTGCTGACGCAGAACGCAAGTTGCTTCGCCTGCCGGATGACGTGATGGACGCTGTAGTCGCTCAAATCCGCGAGCTGAAGTCGGAGAAGGCGACGGTCCAAGCTCAGCTCGATGAGCTACCTGCCCACGTTCCAGCCCCAACCACCAACCTCGATGCTCTCGTCAAGAAAGTCCAGCGACTCGAAGAGGTCATAGAGTCCGCTGACCCAAACGACGTTCGTGTCTTCCTACGCGAAGCCATCGCTCGTGTCGACCTACACTTCGAGACTGTGCAGAAGAAGAAAGTGTGTCGATATCCCTTAAAAGGCGGGGTTATCCAGCTCTTCGGATTTGATGACCCGGACCGATTAGGTCGAGGAGCGGCCCGGAAATGCGGCCGATGTAGCGTTCGATGATGATCGGGTTGCACTTGCAGGGCCGCCGCGCATCGCCAAGGTAGCCGCACGGGCACGGGTTCATGGCCGCCACCAGGATGAAACTGGCCGGGAAGGTCGTGGAGGTCAGCGCCCGCGAGATGGTGACCGAGCCCTCCTCGAGGGGCTGCCGCAACACTTCCAGGGCCCGCCGGTTGAACTCGGGCAGCTCGTCCAGAAAGAGGACGCCATGATGGGCGAGGCTGATCTCGCCCGGCGCGGGGATACGGCCCCCGCCCACCATGCCGGCGTCGCTGATCGTGTGATGCGGCGAGCGGAAGGGCCGCACCGCCAGCAAGGCCTCGTCCGGCTTGAGGCGGCCCAGGGCACTGTAGATGCGCGTCGTCTCGAGGCTCTCGACGGGCTGCAAGGGGGGCAAGATCGACGGCAAGCGCCGCGCCAGCATCGTCTTGCCCGTACCGGGGCTGCCGATCATCAAGACGTTGTGGGCGCCGGCCGCGGCCACCACGAGGGCGCGCTTGGCGAACTCTTGCCCGCGCACGTCGGCAAAATCGACGTCGTAGGTGTTGAGCAGCGAGAAGAGATCTTCGATGTGGGCGTCGACGCGCTGGGCGGGCAGTTGCCCGGCGAGAATGCCGACGGCGTCGGCGAGTGTGCTGACGGCAAAGACTTCGAGCTTCTCGACGACGGCAGCCTCGCGGGCGTTGGGAGTGGGGATGAGCAGCTTGGCGACGCCGCGTTCGGCGGCGGCCATGGCGATGGAGAGGGCACCTTTCACGGGCCGCAGCGAGCCATCGAGGGCCAGTTCTCCCACGCTGGCAAAGTCTTTCAGTTGTTCGGGGCGAAGTTGCCCGGTGGCGGTGAGCAGCCCGAGGGCAATGGGGAGGTCGAAGCTGCCCGCATCCTTGGGCAAGTCGGCGGGGGCGAGGTTGATGACGGTGCGGCCATTGGGGCGTTCGTAGCCCAGGTTGGCAAGAGCCCGTTCGATGCGATGGATGCTTTCCTTGACGGCCAGTTCGGGCAGCCCGACCAGAATGATCTTGTTGAGGCCGGGAGAAGCGTCCACCTCGACCTCGACCGGAACGGCCTCGATCCCCTGGAGCGCGAAGGTATTGAGCTTGGCGAGCATGAGTGGGCCGTAGTTGGTGTCGGCTCAGTGATATCTTTCCACTTCCGGCGGGTTGGGGTTGACGATGAGGCGGTTGAAGGCGAACTTGCCCGCCAGCCACATCAGCCACAGCGAGAAGATCAGCTCCCACACGCGCAGGCCCATCGAGAACGACTTGTTCTCCATGAACTCGTCCATCGGGTCCCACCAGCTCGATTTGAGGCCGATCCAGAAGAAGATGTCGAAGCCGATCAGGGCCAGCACGGCCGCCACGCACAGCATGCCGGGCAGCAGCCACTGGAAGCGATCTTGCGAGGTGATGTCGAAGACGCGCTTGGTCTTGCCGTGTTCGCGCGTCTGCGTGTTGTAGCCGCAGTGCAGGCAGACGATGTCCCCTTCTTCCATTTCCTTGGCACAGTGCGGGCAGCGGTAGCCCTCTTCGATGTTGGTCAAGCCGTAGGGATTGGATTCCTCGCCGGGCAACTTGGGGGCCGCCGCGACGGCGGGCTTGTCCGCGGCGGCTTTCTCGTCGTCGGAGGCGAAGCCGTAGGTGGCCGGCCCGTCGTCGTCATCGAAAACCGGCGGCTTGGGTGCGGCGGCGGGGGGCTTGGCCGGCGCCGGGCGGATGGGAGCGGTCGGGTTCTTGCCCGCCGGGGCCGGCTTGATGGCCTGGGAGGGCGGCTTGGCGGGCGAGCTCTTGCTGGCCGGCGCCTTGACGGGAATGATCTCGCCGCAGCCCTTGCAGCGGATCTTCTTGCCCGCGAGCTCGGCCGCCACCTGTAGCTGCTTTGAACACTTCGGACAGGTCACCGGAATCGCGCCGGCCATCTTGTCGATCCTTTGCTGTGCGTCGGTAAATGCGGGCCGAATATAGTAGAATAGACGCGGATTCACCCGCGACGCAAGAGTTTCCCCGCAGGAAGGAGAGTCCGTGTCCGCGACCGCTCCGCGCATCCTGGTCTCGCTGGCGACCTACAACGAACGTGACAACCTGCGGCCCCTCTTGCAGGAGATTCACGAGCACGCGGGCAGTGCCGCGATCCTCGTCACCGACGACAACTCCCCCGACGGCACCGGGCAGCTGGCCGACGAGCTGGCCGCCGCCGATCCACGCATTCACGTGATCCATCGCACCGGCAAGCTCGGGCTGGGCACGGCCATCCTGGGGGCCATGAACTACGCCATCGAGCACGATTACGACCTGTTCGTCAACATGGACGCCGACTTCAGCCATCATCCGCGTTACCTGCCCGCGCTGCTGGCCGGCATGGACCAGCACGACGTGATGATCGGCTCGCGCTACATCGAGGGGGGCGGCACCGAGAACTGGCCCTTCTCGCGCCGCTTCATGAGCAAGAGCGTGAACATGCTGGTCCGCATCCTGCTGCGCATTCCGGCCCGCGACACGAGCGGCGGCTACCGTTGCTATCGCGTCGCCAAGCTGCGCGAGATCCCCTTCGAGCGCATCCGCTCGCGCGGCTACTCATTCCAGCAAGAAGTGCTGTTCCGCTGCAGGAAGGCGGGCTGCAAGCTGGGCGAGACGCCCATCGTCTTTGCCGACCGCCGCGCCGGCTCTTCCAAGGTGAACATGAAAGAGGCGGTCCGTTCCCTGGCCATGATCTTTTACCTCGGTTTCCGCGCCGCGGTCGGGCTGGAATAGCCGCGCTCTTCCAGCTTCGCGTGCTTGCCGCGCTGGGCAGCGACCTTGCAGCTGCCCGCAAGTCTGCCTGATGACGTAAGACGCTTCCCGCCGATAACGTCTCAATATCGGAAAAAACAAACCAAAGATTCCGAAGGAGACGAACATGGCGGCTTTGCACGTGAACGATAGCACCTTCAAGTCGCAAGTACTTGAGTCGGAAGTGCCGGTGCTGGTGGATTTCTGGGCTCCCTGGTGCGGACCTTGCCGGGCGATGGGGCCAGTGGTGGATCAGCTGGCAGCCGAGGTTGGCGACCAGGCTCGCATTGTGAAGATCAACGTCGACGAGGCCCAGGATGTGGCGGCCCGCTACCGCATCTCCTCCATTCCCACCTTCGCGGTCTTCCGCAACGGCGCCCTCGAGAATCGCTTCTCGGGCGTGGTGAACAAGAACCGCCTGTCCCAGGCGCTGGGCCGCTAGCGTTAGAGTTCAGAACTGCGAGACGGATCGGCAGTGGCCCGGTCCGTCTCTTTTTGCGCGATGGCAGCCCGCCGCGGCGCTGCTATGATGAGCAGAGGTGAATTCTGACTGTTGATTTCTGACTTCTGGACTTCCAGTGGGCGAGCAAGATCCGTGGATCGAGCGATTGCGTGCCGAAGGGCCAACGCGCGATGCGGCCCTGGAAGAGCTGCGCGGCGTTTTGGTGCGCGGCCTGCGGCGCTCGTTTGCCCAGCGCGGGGGCGGCGACGCCTTTGTTGAAGATATGGCCCAGGAAGCGCTCCTGCGCATCTTGAAGGCGCTGGATTCGTACGACGGCCGCGCGCGTTTCACTACCTGGGCGATGGTGATCGCGGTGCGGCTGGCCATCTCGGAGCTGCGCCGCAAGCACTTCCAGGATGTGTCGCTCGATCAGTTTGCCGCGACCGGCGCGCGTTCGAATCACGAGCCGGCGGCGGCCCCCGGGCAGGCTCCCGAGGAACGGGATAGCCGCGACCGCATGGTGGACACGTTGCGGCGGCTGGTGGAAGAGACGTTGACCGACAAGCAGAAGACGGCGGTGCAGGCGGCCCTCGGCGGCATGCCGGCGGAAGAGATTGCCCGCCGCATG
>JBFWSD010000319.1:0-7063 GCA_050248575.1 Gemmataceae bacterium | reverse complement strand
CGCCTGATAGCTGCCCGAGTTCAGGATTTCGAAGGTGAGCCCTTGCTTGTCCAGTCGCCACACCTCGAGCACGCCAATGCCGGCGTAGATCCCCATCCGATCCACCGAGCTACGTGTGACGCCCACTTCGATCGCCAGATCGGGCGGAGGATCGACGCGGAGATCAAGATGCGTTTTCCCTTGCAGCCTGGGCGCACTGGCAATCCAGTAGCAGCGGTCGGGTTCGAGGCCGCGGCGGTTGCGGCGCCGGCGCAACGTCATCGAGCCCCCGGCGCGGCAGGGCAAGTTCAGCTCCTCGGTCAACACTTCAACGAAACGCCCCAGCATGCTGGCAGGGTTCTCGTGTTCCCAGAGCGGGCTCATAATTTCCAGCGTTCTTTAGCCTTTTTCCGCGGGCCAAACCAGCGTCGCGGCAACGCTGCCTGGCGTCGCTCCAGCACATCGACTACAACAGTACCTACCATGACGGCCACCCCGAAGAACACCATCAAGGTCGAGCGGCATCCGATCGATCAGGCGTTCGCCAAGGATCGCTTCCAGTTCTTCGACGGGCTGGTGAAAAAACTCGTCGTCAACGCCCGCGACAATGTCGACTTCATCGACAGGTTATTCTTGCAGGCATCTACCTTGGCCCAGTTTGCCGCGGCGCTGCCCAACAAGATGGCCCAGGTCGACTGGGCATTGCGGCTGACAGCGCAGGCTGCGGCGGCCATGTTCGTGTCGCGCTCGCCGAAACGCGCCTCGACGCGTTGCACGCTGGGCGTGCGCGAGCGCTTCGTTCTGTCCGGCCCGGTCGGCGAGGAGTACCTCGACGCCGTGAGCTGGCTGCAAGGCTTCTACTGTGCGGCCGCAACCCGTCAGCCCCGCGTGCTCGATCAGCTTTGCGCCGCCCCTATCAGCTTGACGCGCGAATGCAGCACCGAAGCGATGGAGTCGAGCCATCTGCAGGTCGATGCGCTCAGGGCGCTGTGGCTGAAGAAGGCCAACGTGCCCGCGCGCCTGAAAGAAGTCCGCGCCGCTTTGACCGACCACGACCGTTTCGTCCGCGCCTGCCGCGGCTTCGGCAAGGTCAAGGAGATCCAGGAAGCGGTCGAGCATTTCGACCTGCCCGAGATCCAGTGTCTGCTCGACCTCGTGGCGGGCAAGAACCTGCACGAGTCCTTCCGCCGCGCCCTCGAACTGCACCGTGACCACTGTGCGCGGCTCGATCGGCGCAATGACCATCAAGGCTTCCTTGCCGTGGATTTGCTCGGCATTGCCGTGCTGGCCCGGCAGCGCCGCATCCGCCTCGACGTGGCATCCGAATATGTCCCGGCCGCGATTTTGCGCGGCGACAAGTTCGCGTTTCCTTTCTAAACTGACGGAAACCTCTGGAGGAACCAAAATGATCCGTACTTCGTTGTTCGCGTTGCTGGCTGCCCTGATCGTGCCCGTGCTGCTGGCCCAGGAGGCCCCGAAGCCCACGGCCCCTGAAGAGCCCAAGGACATGAAGGCTCTCTTCAATGGCAAGGACCTCACGGGCTGGGAGGGCCATTCCAAGCTCTGGTCGTTCAAGGATGGCATCGTCCGCGGCGAGACTACCAAGGAAAACCCCGCCAAGGGCAACACCTTCCTCATCTGGAAGGGTGGCGAGCTCGGCGATTTCGAGCTCCGCCTCTCCTTCCGCATCAAGGGGGGCAACTCCGGCGTGCAATACCGCAGCAAGCAGATCGAATCCAAGAACCCCGACAACATGTGGGTGGTGAGCGGCTACCAGGCCGAGGTCGAGGACACCCCGGGCAAGGTCGGCTTCCTCTACCACGAACGGGGCCGCGGCTATCTCTGCAACGTCGGCGACAAGGTCGAGATCGGCGCGGACGGCAAACCCAAGGTCGTCGGCAAGCTCGGCGACAAGGCCGCCATCGGCAAGACCTACAAGAAGTCCGACTGGAACGACTACGTCATCATCGCCAAGGGGAACCACATCCAGCAGTTCCTCAATGGCTACCAGACCGTGGACGTGGTCGACAACGATCCCAAGGGCCGGGCCATGTCCGGCATTCTTGCCCTGCAGATCCACGCCGGCCCGCCCATGGTCGTCGAGTTCAAGGATGTGCGCCTGAAGCAGTACGACAAGAAGTGATGAATTGAGAATGACAAGTTGAGAGCTGCGGACTTACCCATAACTCTCAATTTCAAGGATTTAGGGAACAGAGATGCCACTCGAAGGTAAGACCATCGCGCTTGCCGAGGGCCGCCAACTCGAAGAGCTGGCGGCCATGCTCGAAAACGAAGGAGCCACGCCGCTGCGCTATCCCATGCTCAGCATCCTCGACGCCCCCGCTGCCGGTCCTATCGATGCCTGGCTGGACGAACTGTGTCGGGATCGCTTCGCCCTCGTCATCTTGATGACCGGCGAAGCCTTGCGCCGGCTGCTCGGCTTTGCCGACCGCGCGGGCAAGCGCGACGCGGTCATTGCCGCCCTGGGCCGCACGCGCACGCTCACGCGCGGCCCCAAGCCGGTCAAGGCCCTTCGCGAGATCAATCTTTCTCCCAGCAGGGTCGCCGAAGCGCCCACCACGGCCGGCGTGGTGGCCGCTCTTGCCAGCGAGGAACTGGCGGGCAAGACCGTCGGCTACACGCTCTATGCCGAACCGAACGAGCCGCTCGATCAGGCGCTGCGTGCTCAAGACGTTGCGCCGCGCCCGGTCATGCCCTACATCTATGCTCCGGCCAGCGATGCCGACAAGGTGGTCGAGCTGATCCGGGAACTCGACGCGGGCAAGATCGACGCGACCGTCTTCACCAGCTCGCCGCAAGTGGATCGCCTGTTCGAGGTGGCCGCCAAGCACAAGCTCGACGCGGAAGTGCGCCGTGGGCTGGAGAAGACCTGCGTGGCCGCCGTCGGCCCGGTGGTGG
Organism: Gemmataceae bacterium; assembly: GCA_050248575.1. GTDB lineage: Bacteria > Planctomycetota > Planctomycetia > Gemmatales > Gemmataceae > JBFWSD01. Next base: position 4,165 of record JBFWSD010000319.1, on the reverse strand, counting down.
CCGACACGCTCAAGGCCCTGCAAGTGCGCGTGGATGTCTGCCCGGAGAGCAGCTATTTCATGAAGAACCTGGTGCTGCAGATGAAGAAGGCATTGCCAGCCACCTGACCTGTGGGACTATCTCTTCAACAGGTCGATCTGTTCGCCGGTGCCCGCGACAATGACGTGCAGTTTCTTGCAGACCAGCTCGCCGTCGAGGAGATCGGCGACGACGTAGAGCGTGCCCGATCCCTTGGGGCCCGAGATGGGGATCTGCAAATCGGAGTGAATCGACGAGTCGGAGCCCGACACGAGGTAGCCTTCTTTGATGGGAGATCCCAATGCGGCGATGACGGCGGGATCCTTTCTGGCCTTGCCCAGGGCAACCGATGCGGCGTCGGATCCCCGCAGACTGGAATCGACGAGGCCAAAGAAGCCGCCGCAACAAAAGAAGGGCAGCACGATGAACAGCACGATCGCGCCCAGCACCACTCTCAGTATCCACTTGTTGACCAATGAGACTTCGGCCGCCGTGGCCCGGGGCGACGGCGCAGGCTTGAGAATGGTTTCGCTGCCGCAAAACTGGCAGACAACGCGATCGCAGCCCGGAGGAGCCACGAGAGAGGCACCGCACATTTCGCATTTCAATGTGGTTTCGTCCAAGATGACTCCCTCGCTGCCCGCCGGTGCGAATCAAGGCGTTGGGACCCACGACCAACGGATAAAAAGGTCTTCGCCCACCGCCTCGCCTGTTCCTCTGCTGAGGTGATACGTCACGTTCTCGACGACGTCAAGTTGTGGGCCTTCACGCTCTTCTCGGCGTCTACAATCAGTTTTTTCAGCCGCTTCGGTTGCTGCTTCGCCAGCTGGGACTCCGCGAGCAGATCGCCCCCTGGGTTAAGAATGGTGCAACTCCGTGCTCTGAATCCATTTTCTCTGGTCGATGCCTTTGCTGTCGGGTAAGCTCAAACCACCTGCCAGGGCCCCCGCCTCCCAACGGAGTCACACTTCATGCGTTTCCATCACTCATCCGTAGCGTTTCTTGGCTTGTTTGCGGCTGCCGTGGCACCGACGTCGGCTGCGGAGCCACTCCGACCCTGGAGTGGCGCCAGCTGGATCTGGAGCAATCCAGACGCAAGCCAGCAGGCTCAGCCCGATGACCCCGTTCACTTTCGCCGCGTTCTGGAGCTGAAGAACCAGCCGGTCCGGGCCGTCGTGCACATCACTGCGGACAACCACTACGACTTGTTCGTCAACGGCAAGAAGATCGGCACTGACGGCAACTGGCAGTCGGTCGAGAAGTACGATGTGGCTGCGCTGCTGCGCGCGGGCCGCAACGTCCTTGCCATTCGTGCTCACAACGCTGGCGGCCCGGCCGGCCTGATTGCCTGGCTTCATGTTGTCACCGACGACAAGAGTGACGCTGTCCTCGGCACCGATGCCACCTGGAAGTGGTCGACGACCGCGCCCGAGAGCTGGCTCACTCCCGCTTTCGACGACGGCAAGTGGGCCAAGTCCTTCGTCCTGGGCGATGCCGGCATTGGCCCCTGGAACCTCGTCCAGTCGACTGCAGACAAGGCGAACAGCACCGGCCCGAATACGCGTGTGGCCGACAAGTCGATCGACAAGTATCGGCCGGCCAGCGAGGAAATCGCCCAGTTCCAGGTGCCCGAGGGCTTTGTGATCGAGCTGGTGGCCGCCGAGCCGCTGGTCATCAATCCCGTCTGTCTGACTCTGGACGACGAGGGCCGCATCTACGTCAGTGAGAGCCATTCGTACCGTTATGGCCCGGGCAAGTCACCGGTAAAGCCATCGAGCAACCCCATCGTGCGGCTTGACCCGCTGCCCGACGGCAAGGGCTATCGCCGCGTCCTGGTCGCCGAGGGTTTCGACGACCCGGTCATGGGCATGGCGTATCGCAAGGGGCAGCTCTGGGCCACGGCCAACAACTTCCTTTACCGCTTCGACATCGACAAGGACGGCAAGGGCATCAACCGCCAGACTCTGGTCGTCGACAAGAACAAGGCCTGGAATCCGTTCGGTATGTTCGTGCTGGAGTGGGGGCCCGAGGGGGACCTTTACCTGAGCGTGGGCAACCACAACATTGATCTGACCGGCCCGGGCAACCGCGTCAGCGGCCGGGGCAGTTCTGGCATTGTCGTCCGTATGAAGCCGGACGGCTCGAACATCGAACGCCTGGTGCACGGACTGCGCGTGCCATACTCTTTCGAGTATGATCCGTTCGGCCAGCTGTGGCTGCTGTCGAATGGCGAGGGCAATCCGAATCGCTTCGTGCGCGTGCTCGACGGTGTAGACTACCACTGCTATAGCCGCGGCGCGGTCGGCAACGATTGGCTGGCAGGACGCCATCCGCTGGCGCCTCCTTGCTTTGAGCTGCCTCCAGGTGCTTGCACCCAGTTGCTGCGTTATTACGGTGCCGGCTTCCCGGACTCGTACACGGGCAATCTGTTCCTCGACAACTGGGGCCAGCATGGCTTCGGCGGCGGCAATCGCACGCTGTTCCGCTACGTTGTCGACGATCGCAACAATGTCGTTGCCAAGCACGCCTGGCTCACCTGCAAGGATCCGCATTTCCGCTGCGCCCATGTCCATCTCGATCACGACGGCAACTTCCTCATCGCCGACTGGTATGGCCGCGATGACGAGAGCGATCTCACCGGACGCATCTGGAAGGTCCGCTACACGGGCAAGGACAGGCCCAAGGTCACTCACACCATGAACGCACCGGAGTGGAAGGACGACGAATACGTCCTGGCCGGGCTGGATTCCGCGGACCACTGCATTCGTGAAAAAGCGGCCAACCTGCTGGTCGAGCGCGGCAACCGCGTCGTGCCCCGACTGGCCGCCCATGCTGCCACCAGCAAGGAACCGCTTGGCGCCGCGGGGGCGCTCTGGGCCCTGCTGCGCATCGGCAGCAAAGAGGCACACGCTGCCAGTGCGAGCGGCGCCAGGCACTCCGACTGGCGTGTGCGCCGGCTCAGCATTCTCCTGGCCCGCCGCTATCAAATGGAACATGGGGCTCGGCTGGCCAAGGAGCTCTCCCAAGACAAGGATCCGGCCGTGCGTGTGGAGGCAGCCCGAGCTCGGTCCAAGCCCGCCGAACGAGTGGCCGACTTGCGCGCTGCTCTCGAGGCCGGCGCCGCCGATGATCCACACTTGCGCTATCAAGCTTCCTGGCACCTGGCAGAGAATGCCGGCAACGACCGAGCGGTCCTGGCCGCGCTGCTCGCCAGCAAGAAGCCGGAGCTGCGCCTGGCCGGACTCATTGCCCTTGATGTGGCCGCCTGGGAGAAAACGGACAACGCGGCCAGCGCCCGGCAGTTGCTGGCCGCCGAGATCGAGAACAGTGCCGCTCCGGATCACGACCTTGTCATGCAACTGGCCAGGCTCCATGCCGACGCCACGCTGGCGCCTTCACTTCAAAAACTGCTCGACAACAAGAACACGCCGCCCCGGGCCACCGCCCAGGCACTTTTGCTCTTGCGCTCGCTGTCGCGCACGGGATCCGTGCAGCTCGGTCCAACGGTCGTACAGCGATTCCTCGACGCGGTGCAGAGCGGCGCCGTGCCCATCCGCTCGGCAGATGAGAAGCTCCTCCTGCTCGACATCCTGGAAGGCGAGGGGCCAACCCCCTTCGCGCTGCAACGCATCGGCGCCAGTCTCTTCGACGGCGACCGTCGTGTGAAGTCGGCTGCTCATGAACTGGCCCGCAAGCTGGGTCCGAAGGCAAGCACCGTTGCCGACTCGGCCTGGCAAAGATTGTTCCAGCCCCGCACCTCCCTCGAAGACCGGCTGGCCCTGATCGGCACGCTCACCCGGATCGAGGCCACGCCCAGCACTGCAAACTGGAACAAGCTGCTCGACGAGCCCGACCCGCTTGTTGTCGCTGAAGCGGTGCGTTCCTGGCGTGCCTTTGCCGACAGCAAGACGATGCTCGAGATCCTCTGTGACCGGGCCGGCAAGCTGGCGGCCGGAAACCCTGCCCTGGCCGGCGACCTGGCGAGCGTCCTGAAACAGCTGAAGGCCGAGGCGCTGATCGACCAGTTCAAGCTGCCCGTGCTTGATACCGACAAGGACCGGCTGACCAGGCGGCTGCTCGAAGAGGCCGGCAAGCTACCCGAAAAGGAAAGAACGGTGCGAGCCCTGCTGGGCAGGCGCGTCTTCGA
>JBFWSD010000318.1:0-7064 GCA_050248575.1 Gemmataceae bacterium | reverse complement strand
ACCAGTGCGATGGGCTTCCGTTCAAGGCGCATATTCTCAAAGACCAAGACGAAGACGCGTACAGGCAGCGGATCACCAATGAACTTTTTGCCCTGATGGAGTCCTTTCGAGCTGGAAGAGAAGAGGCCTGGCGAAACGGGCGACCATGGTTGGCGACTGCCACTGACCAGCGGGTGATTGCATCGATTCTGTCGATGGCTTCCCGGGAGTATCTGGCTGCCGTATACGAATGTGAATCCTGCGGGCGTCTGTTTGTCCCCAACGATGTCGATGCAACAAAGATGTTCGTCTACTCTCGCGTCGACGCGAATCCCTTTGCAGGTGTATTGCGTTCAGCGTCACCCACCCCTCCGCGCCGCGAAACATGAGGTAGACTGGAGAAACCGGCGGCCCCGGGCCGGGCTCGATTCGCCTTGACCCGGTGAGCGGTGATCCTGGATAATCCGCCCGCCCTGGGGCCAAGCTGGCCCGTGCCAGACGACGATGGAGGTGTCATGTCCAGTATTGCGAACTTGCCCGGCCAGGAAGACTGGGAGCAGCCCTTGGACCAGATCCCGCCCGAAGAACGGGTCCCTTACTTGCAGCGGCTCTTGGGGCCGGGCGTGTGCCGGCAGCTCGGCATCTTCCCCATTCCCACTGGCTTCAAACTCTCGGTGGTCATCCCCGTATTCAACGAGGAAGACTGGCTGCGCGAGATCCTCCGCCGCGTTCAGGAAGTGCCCATCCCCAAGGAAATCGTCATCGTCGACGATTGCAGCACCGACAACACCCGGGCCATCCTCAAGGAAATCGAAGGAGAAGCGGGCTCGGAGAATATCCGCATCTTCTACCAGCCCTTCAACCAGGGCAAAGGCGCCGCCCTCCGCGAGGGCTTCAAGCACGCCACCGGCACGGTGGTCATCGTGCAAGACGCCGACCTGGAATACGACCCGGCCGAGTATCCGCGGCTGATCCAGCCCATCATCGAGGACAAGGCCGACGTGGTGTTCGGCTCGCGCTTCACCGGCGACAGCCAGCGCGTGCTCTACTTCTGGCACTACATTGCCAACAAGGTGCTCACCACGCTCTCGAACATGTTCACCAACCTCAACCTCACCGACATGGAGACCTGCTACAAGGTCTTCCGCCGCGAGGTGCTGACCGACATCACGCTCAAGTCGAACCGCTTCGGATTCGAGCCCGAGATCACCGCCAAGGTGGCCAAGCACCGCACGCCGCGCTGGCGCATCTATGAGGTGCCCATCAGCTACTCGGGCCGCACCTACGAAGAAGGCAAGAAGATCGGCCTCAAGGACGCCTTCAACGCTTTCTACTGCATCGTTCGCTACTGGCTCTTTGATTAGTCCGTGGTCAGTAGTCCGTAGCAGGCGAGCCGGGAGCGTAAGCTCCCGGAGGAGAGTTCACGACCGTTTCGGTGGCCCATCGTCGGAACCGATGGAACCACCTCCCCGCTGGTCCATGGCCAAGTGATCCAGGGTGCGTTGCCCGGCAACGGACCACGGACAACGGACCGTGGACAAAAGGAAGAGGCAAGACCCATGCGACCCATCCTGGCGGCGCTCGTGACGAGCGTCCTGTTCGTGGCCGGCGCGCGCGGCGCCGACCTGCGTCATTTCGACGATGCCACCCTCCATGCCGTCCAGTTCGTGGACAAGTCCGAAGGCTGGGCCGTTGGCGACGAGGGCGTGGTCTGGCATACCATCGATGGCGGCAAAAACTGGGAACGCCAGCCCACCGGCGTGCGGGCCTCGCTCCGCAGCGTCCACTTCCTCAATCCCTTCACGGGCTGGATCGCGGGCCGCGAGGAACTCCCCTACGGCGCGGGCAGCCGCGGCGTGCTCCTTTACACCGCCGACGGCGGACTCACCTGGAAGCACGTGCATCGCAACAAATTGCCCGGGCTGAACCAGGTTCGCTTCCTCGACGGCAAGGTTGGCTTCGTGCTGGGCGACGGCACCGACTCGTTTCCCTCAGGCGTGTTCACCACCGCCGACGGCGGGCTGAGCTGGAAGCCGGTGCCCGGCGCACGCACCTCGGGCTGGCTCGCGGGCAGCTTTTCCGATGCGGATACCGGTGCGCTCGTCGGCCGCTGGAGCAAGCTGGCCGCCCTTCGCCAGGGCAAGGTGGGGGCGGCCGAGGTCGACGAACTTGGCGGCCGCAACATGCGCGGCCTCTTCGTCGAAGCCAACCGCGCCGTCGCCGTTGGCCAGGGCGGCCTGGTCCTCCTCAGCGATACGGCCGGCAGCAAGTGGGGTTACGCCAACCTCAAGCTGCCCGCCGAGGTCCGCGCTTGCTGGGACTTCCATGCGGTGCACGGCAAGGGGCAGAATATCTGGGTCGTGGGGCGGCCCGGCTCGATCCTGCTGCACAGTGCCGACCAGGGCGAGACCTGGAAGGTGTTCGCCACTGGCCAGCGCATACCGCTCAATGGCATCCACTTCGCTGACGAACAGCGTGGCTGGGCTGTCGGTCAACTCGGCACGATCCTGGGAACGGAAGACGGCGGCCGCACCTGGAAGAAGCAGCGTTGCGGCGGCGTGCGTTCGGCGGTTCTGTTTGTGCACGGGCGGCCTGTCGATGTGCCTCTTGATGTCATGGCGGCGCTGGGCGCGGAAGAGGGCTACCTGGCTGCGGCCCTGCGGTTGCACGCGCCCGATCCGAATTCCGCAAGCGTCGAGCAGGCCCAGGAAGAGGAACGCTGGTCGGCCGCCGTTCAGCAAGTCGGCGGCGCCGCGGGCGAAATGCTCTGGCAGTTCCCCGTGCCGCAACACCTGGCCAAGGGGGGCAAGCGCGAGCTCGTCTCTTCCTGGGATGTCTGGCACGCCAACAAGGCGGCAGAGCAGTATGTGCGGCAACTCGTGCTGGCCCTGCGCATGTGGCAGCCCGCCGTGGTCATCACCGACCATCCCGATCCGGCAGTCACGGGCAGCCCGGAGACGGCGCTTGCAAGTGAAGCCATCCATGAAGCCTTCAAGGCCGCGGGCGATCCCAACGTCTTCCCCGAACAGATCAAGCTGATGGGGCTCGAGCCCTGGCAAGCCAGCAAGCTCTATGGCGCCTGGGACAAGCAAGAATCGGCCCAGGTGATCGTCGATGCGGGCGAGATCGGCAAGCGTCTCGAAGCCACGCTGCGCGAATACGCGGCACCGGCGCGTGGCATCTTGCAAGAGTCGCCCGAGCCCGGGCCGAACCTGCGTTTTTATCGCCTGCTCGGAGCCAGTGTCGACGGGGCCGACAAGAATCGTCGCCTGATGGATGGCATTCTGCTTCAGCCGGGCGGCACGGCCCGGCGCGATTTGCCGCCCGCCCCCGAGCTCAAGCCCGAGCTGGTGAAGGCGATCCACACGCGCCGCAATCTGCTTGCCATGGCCGAGACGCCCCCCGGCGAGCTCAACGATGCCGACAAGCTGGTAGGCAGCCTGAGCACGGCGCTGGCACATCTGCCCGATGAGCAGGCCAGCAACGCCGCCTTCAACATCGCCAGCCAGTATGCCCGCATGGGGCAGTGGACCCTGGCCCGCGAAGTGTACTTGCTCATGGTGGACAAGTACCCGGCCCATCCGCGCGCGGCCGACGCCTATCGCTGGCTCATCCGCTACAACTCGAGCAGCGAGGCACGCCGCCGCCACGAACTGGGCCAGTTCATGATGGTCACCAACTTCGGCTTCCGCCCGGCCACCGACGGCAAGGTTGAACTGAAGAACGCCACCATCGAAGCCAAGGGAATCAACGAAGGGGTGGCGCAGAAGAACCTCACCTTGCTGGGCAGCATGGGCGAGACGCGGCGCTGGAACGAGGGCTCGCTCAACATCGGTGCCCGTTTGCTTGCCTTCGGGCCGCTCTTTGCCACCGATCCCTCGGTGCACATCTGCCTCAATGCGGCCCGCCGCAACCTGGGCAAGTTCGACGATTCGCGCTTCGCCTACGAGCACCTCAAGCATGACTTGAAGGAAGAACCGTGGAAGTCGGTCGTCGCTTCCGAGCTGTGGCTGGTCGATCGCAGCGGGCCATTGCCGAAGAGCGTGGCCTTCTGCCGGCAAACCTCGTTGCGGCCCTTCCTCGACGGCCGCTTCGACGATGCGTGCTGGAAGGACCACAAGGTGATCGCCTTCCATGATGCGGTGGGCAAGACTCAAAAGGACTACCCCACCCAGGCGTGGCTGACCTACGACAACGACTTCCTCTACCTGGCGATCCGCTGCGAGCACCCTGCCGGGCAACACGTGCCGCCCGTGAAGAAGCGGGGCCGCGACGACAACCTGGCCCCCTATGATCGCGTCAGCTTGCTGCTTGACCTCGATCGCGACTACGCCACCTACTTCCGTCTGGAAGTGGATCAGCGTGGCTGCGTCTGCGAGGATTGCTGGGGCGACCGCAACTGGAATCCGCGCTGGTTCGTGGCCTGCCGCAGCGACGAGACCAGCTGGCAGATCGAGGCCGCCATCCCGCTGGTCGAGCTGACCGGCGACAAGATCACGATCGGCAAGGCCTGGGCCTGCAACGTGGTGCGCACGCTGCCCGGCCGCGGCGTGCAGGCCATGTCGGTCCCGGCCGACGTGGAGCCCCGCCCCGAAGGCATGGGCCTCCTGCTCTTCACGCCGGAACCGAATGCCCGCAATCAGTCGCTCCATGCCAACTAACGGCGAAGAGCCTGAGGGCTCAAACGAGCCAGCCCAGGGCAGAGCCGAAGGCACTTCTGGCAAGAAGTCCCCTCGGCGGCGCCCTGGGTAAGACCTCAACGACCACGCTCAGCAAGAGCGCGATCGACCTCTATTCGATTGGGCATGCTGGGCTGCGCGCCCGCGCGGGTAACCGAGATGCTGGCCGCTGTCGTCGCAAACAGGCCTGCCTCGTCTTCGCTCTTCCCTTCAGCCAGAGCAACCGCGAAAGCGGCGTTGAAGCAATCGCCGGCGGCCGTGGTGTCGACCGCATTCACGGGCAACGCCGGCCAGCTGCAGCTGCCCGCTTCACTCACCAGCGTGGCTCCCTGCCCGCCGCGCTTGACGATCACCTTGCGGGCACCCAGATCGCGCAACATTTCCGCGCGGCGGACCAGCTCCGCGTGCGGTTCCGCCGGCGGGGACGTGTCGCCCCCCGTCAATGCTTCCAGCTCCGTCTCGTTGGGTGTAACGTAGTCGACCAGCTCGAGCAGGTCGCGGCCGATAGGCTGCGCGGGAGCAGGATCGAGAATCACACAAGCTCCGTGCTGTTTGCCTAGCTTTGCCGCCCGCACCGTCGTTTCCAAGGGCACCTCGAGCTGGAGCAGGACGAAGCCGGCTCCGGCAAAGAGCTTCTCGCTGGCTTCCAAGCGCGCCGAGCTGAACGTACCGTTCGCGCCGGGCACGATGATGATGCGGTTCTGCCCGCTGTCGGCCTCGATGATAATGAAGGCGACGCCGGACGAGACGGTGTCATCGTTCTGGATCACCGCCGTATCGACGCCGCCTTCTTTGAGGTGCTGGCGGAGCCAGCCCGCATGGGCATCATTCCCGAGCTGACCGAGCATGGCGACCTGCCCGCCAAGCTTGGCCGCACCGTAGGCCTGATTCGCGCCTTTGCCGCCGGGAAAGACATCGAAACGGGAGCCGCTCAACGTCTGGCCCGCTGCCGGGTGCCGCGGCGTGTTGATCACAAAGTCGATATTGAGGCTGCCGACAACGAGGATCGGTTTCATGGTGCAAACCTTTCAGCTGGCCGTTCCTGCTTGCCGGTAGCGGTCGAGCAGGACGGCCACGACAATCACGCCGCCCGTGATGACGCGTTTCATCGGGTCGCTGGCACCGACCTGGACCAGGCCGGTCTGCAGCACGGCGATGATGACCACGCCCAGGAGCGAGTTCAGGACCGAACCGCGGCCCCCCATCAGGCTGGTGCCGCCAATGACCACGGCGGCAATCGCCTGCAGCTCGAAGGCGCTGGCAGCGGTTGGGTCGGCCAGGCCAATGTCGGCACAGTGGAAGATGGCGGCCACCCCCGCCAGTAAGCCGCACAGGGCGAAGACGGCCAGCTTGATCGGTTTGGGATTGATGCCCGCCAGCCGCACCACTTCTTCGTTGGTGCCCACGGCGATCATGTAACGGCCGAAGACCGTGCGCGTGAGGATCAGCTGGCCAACAACGGCAATCATAATCGCGGCCAGGAATGCAGGAGTGAGCCCGAACAACACGGGGGCACGCACCCAGTCGAGGGCGCCGTACAGGAACTCCTTGCGCTGATCGAGCACGAGGGCCGCCCCGCCCCGGGCCATCTCCAGCATGCCCAGCGTGACAATGAACGACGGGATGCGACCCACGGTGACAATCAAGCCGTTGACCGCGCCGCAGGCCAGCCCGACCAGGAGGGCCGCCAATAGCGCGACTGGCACGCCCAGGTTCCATTTCACCAGGCAGACGCCGGCCACCGCGCCCGCAAGGGCCAGCACCGAGCCGACCGACAGATCAATGCCGCCCACGATCAGCACGAACGTCATGCCCACGGCGAGAACAATGGCCACGGGCACCTGGTTGGCGATGGTGCTGAAGTTGCTCGCGCTCCAGAAGTTCCGCGTGGTGGTGCTGAAGAAGAGGATGAGCAGCCCGAGCACGAGCAGCATGCCGAGATAGTCGAGCAAGAGCGCACGCCAGCGGGATGGGGAGGAGGCAGCCATGGTCACGATGGTAGTCGGTAGCGGGCCACGAATCCACTGAGGGCCGCCTGCAAGATGCGGTCCTGATCAAAGTCGCCGCGCTCGAAGGTGGCTGCCACGCTGCCCGCCGACAGGACGACCATGCGATCGCACAATGCCAGCAGCTCGCGCAGGTCGGACGAGACGACCAGGATCGCCTTGCCCGCGGCGGCCAGCTCTTCCAGCAGCTGGTAGATCTCGAAGCGGGCGCCCACGTCGATGCCGCGCGTGGGTTCATCGACGATCAGGATGTCGCAATCGCGTTCGAGCCATTTGGCCAGCACCACCTTCTGCTGGTTGCCCCCCGAGAGCTGGGCCACGGGCTGCCGCGCCGAAGCACAGCGAATTCGCAAGCTGTCCACGTAGCGGGCGGCACTCTGGTCGATGGCACTATCATCGA